>CADEEN010000121.1 GCA_902826345.1 uncultured Burkholderiales bacterium
GCGGGTGGTTGATCTCGAACAGGTAGTTGACGACGCCGAAGCCGGAGATCTGCATGTCGAACTGCGGCACGGCGAACAGCAGCACGCAGTACATCGCCACCGGGTTGTCCTCGCGGCGCGAGCCGAAAGCGATGATCAGCGCCGTGGCAAGCGTCGCCAGCCAGAAGTTGTGGGCCAGGAAGGTGGCCACGGTGACGGCGATCCACAGGTTGCGCCGCCGCCCAAAATCGGCCGGCGCCATCAGCCGCGCCGTCAGCGGCTTGGCCATGACGACGAAACAGATGCCGGCGACGAACAGGATGTAGACCAGCGCGACCCAGTGTTCTCTCATGGCGCCTTGCTCCCTTTGGGTAGGCAGCGCGACAGACAGACATCGAGCGCAAAGAAGGCCAGCAGCGCCACCAGCATCAGCACGATGCCGGCCGCGCCGTGCAGAAAACCTTGTCCGGCGGCGTCGCCGAAGTGGTAGGTGATGAGCACCAGCGAGATCACGCGCACGATGTTGGCCGCAAACGCGATCGGCACGATGGCCAGCACCAGCAGCGCGGTGTGCAGGCGGCTCGTACGGCCCATGATGTGGATGAACAGGGCGCCGAGCGCGGCCAGGCTGAACATCGAGTTCAAACCCGAGCAGGCATCGGCAACGAGCAATTCGTAGCGGCCCACGGTGAGCATGACGCCGCTGCGCCCGATCGGGTAACCGACGGCGTGCAGGACGTCGACGACGATGATCGAGATCCAGTGCTTCAGCGGTTCGGTGAGGGCATCGACCAAGGTGCCCGGCAGCGGCACCATGAAGATCAGGTAGAAAACCGGAAACCAGGCCGCGCGCAGCGCCTGTGTGCCCTTGAGCAGCAGCAGCACGGCCGAGGCGACGAAGAGCTGCGATGCGAACTCGACGCTCGACAAGCCCGCGGTGCGACCCAGCGCATACAGCGCCAGCCCCAGCGCCAGCAGCAGCCCGCCCGAGCCGCGGTGTGGCGCGGTGGGCGCTTCGGCGATGGCCTGCCGCGATTGCCAGAACAGCCAGGCGACGATGCCCAGGATCAGCGGTGCATGGCCGAACTCATCGGTCTGCCACAAGCCGTGCGCCGCGTTCCAATAACTCGGAAGGTACAGCGCGGCGACGCCTGCCGCGACCCACAGCCAAGGTTGGAGCGGCCGCGCGTGGGCCTGCGCCGCGACCCCCATGGCACTCAGGCGTCTTGGGCCTGCGACGCGTTGCGCCGTGCCGCCACGTCGACCAACACCGAGCCGACGACGAAGACGTTGCTCTCGGCCATGGCGGCGATCGCATCGTCGAACTGCGCGGTGCGGGTGAGGTTGGTGCGTGCCACCATCAGCGACGCGCCGGCGCCGCGCGCCAGCAGCAACGCGTCGGGGCCTTGCTCGATGGCCGGCGTGTCGATCAGCACGACGTCGAACGTCGACATGCTCTGCTGCAGGATGCGCGGCAGCGCCGGGCGGCTGAGCAACTCGCCTGGGTTCGGCGGGATCGGGCCCGACGGCAGCACCGCCAGGCCGGGAATGCCGTGGACGAAAGTCACCACCTGGTCTTGCATGCGCCCGGCGAGCAGGTTCGACAGGCCGGTCTGGTTCTCGATCTTGAACAGCTTGTGCTGGCGCGGCGTGCGCATGTCGGCGTCGATCAGCAGCGTGCGCTCGCCGAGTTGCGCAAACGTGACGGCAAGGTTTGCCGCAAGGTAGCTGCGACCTTCGCCGCGCGACGAGCCGACGATGGCCAGGCTCGTGTTCGCACCCTTGGCGTCGAACCAGCGCAGTTGCAGCTGGCTGCGCAGCGCGCGCAGGCCTTCGCCTTCCGGGCTGAACGGCTTGTAGGCGGCAACGACTTCGGGGCTGATCGGCTTGTTCGGGCCGGGCTGCAGGTACGGGTAGTCGAACTGCAGCGACAGCGCGTAGAGCACGTCGCCTTCGCTGATCAGGCCGAGCTCGATGCCGGCCTCGCCGAAGCGCAGATCCGACTGCTTCTGGAAATTGATGATGCGCTCGGCGTCCTGAGGGGTCAGCCGGCCGGCGTCGATCAGGATCGCGCCGATCGACCGGTCCGCATTGCGGACCTTGGTCGACAGCATCGTCACCGGGGTCATTGAACGCCCCCGTCGAAGGTCAACTGCGGCGACGGCAGGGCAGGCCGGCGCTGGTGCGCCAGGCGTGGCGCATGGCGCGAGCGGCCGGCCGTGTCGGACATCACGCCGAGCACCGGCACGTCGCTGTAGGCCACCAGGTCGTCGGCACTGCGCACGCGGCGGTCGATGTACTCGAGCAGGAAGGCCAGGCCGACGCCGCCGAGCAGGCCCAGGATCACGCCGACGAGCGTGTTCTTGACGATGTTCGGCTTGGACGGATTGAGCGGCTCGGTGGCCGGGCTGAGCACGCGCGCCGCTGCCTGCTCGGCCTTGACCTCGTTGGCCAGGCCGGTGCGGCGCTGCGCGACGGCGTCATAGGCGCGCTGCGCGGTGTCGACGTCGCGCAGCAGCACGGCGGCTTCGTCGCGCTGCGAGCGCATCGTCAGCACGGCCTTCTTCTGCGTCTCGACCAGGTTTCTCAACTCGGCGATCTTCTGCACGGCGGTGCGGTTGATGCCGGCCGTGCCGCGGCCGACGCGGTTCATTTCGGCGTTGAGCTGCTGACGCAACTCGGCGACGCGCGCCTCGATCTCGATGCGCTGCGGGTGGCTGCTGCCGAACTTGCCGCTGATCTCGGTGAGCTGGAGCTGCGCTCGCGCCAACTCGCCCTTGATGTTCTGCACTGCAGCGCTGTTGAGAACGTCGAACGACGAATCGACACCGGAGTTGGTCGTGCGGCTGGAGGTGTCGGCCTGCTCGGCCAGCGCGGCGCCGAGCGCCGTTTCCAGGCCGGTCAGGCGCGTCACCTCCTGGTCCATGCGCTCGTTGGTGACGACGATGCCGCGCTTCTGCTGAAACGCCGACAAGCGCTCCTGCGCACCTTCGAGTTCGGTGCGCAATTGCTTGATGCGCTCGTCGAAGAACTTGGCCGATTCGCGCGCCGGATCGGAGATCAGCTCGACGCTCGTATCGAGGTACGCACGAGCGAAGGTGTTGGCGCCGGCGGCGGCAAACTTGGGGTCGGTGCCGGTGAACGAAATGTTCAGCAGGCTGCTGCCGCGGCCCGGCTCTACCTTCAACCCACGTTGCAGCAGCGAGCCGAAGTAGGTTTCGAGCGGAACGCGGCCTCCGGTTTCTTCGCGCCACTGCTCGACGGCCTTGGCGTTCTGCGCCAGGCCGAGCATCTTGACGACACGCGTGGCCACACGCTCGCTCTGCAGGATCTCGGTCTGCGTGGCGATGTGCGACGGCGTGGCGAAGTTCGGCGCCAGCGTGGCCAGCAGCGGATCGGTCTTGATGTCGAGCAGCAGCGACGTTTCCGCGGTGTACTGCTTGGGCAGCAGCAGGCTGATGACCAGGGCCAGCGTCGCCGTGGCCAGCAGCGTGCCGAGCACGATCAGCCATCGCAGGCGCAGGATCAGCAGGATTTGGCGTGGGTTCATGGCAATGCGCTCCTGGTCCTAGAACACCGACTCGCGGATGTAGACGATGTCTTCCGGCTGCAAGCGGTCGGTCATGGCCGGCTCGATGACGCGCACCTTGCCTTCGGCGTCGCGCCGGTGCACGCGCAGGCCGCGCTCGGTGCCGCGCTGCGTCAAGCCGCCCGATGCGGCCAGGGCCTGCATCACCGTCATGCCGCGCTCCAGGCGCAGCGAGCCGGGCTTCTGCACTTCGCCGTACATGTAGATCATCGGCGCGCGTTCGACCCAGACCACATCGCCGTTTTGCAGCGTCAGGTCGTTGGCGCGGCGGCCGGCGCCGAAAACCGACGGCAGATCGATCTCGGCGCGGTACGGCTGGCCGTTGCGCGTGCCCACCACCACCACCTGGTCGGCGCCGCCGGGAATGACGCCACCGGCGGTGGCGATCATGTCGGTGAGCTGCACGTTGCCGGTTTCGAGCGGGTAGCGGCCGGGCCGGCCGACTTGACCCAATACCGACACCTGGTTGCCGCGCACCTGCTGCACGGCCACCGACACCTGCGGCTGTTTGACGAAGTTGCCGGTGCGCAGGCCGTCGGCGATGCGCTTCTCGGCCTCGGAGACCGTGAGGCCTACCAGCGCGACGCTGCCCAGCAGGGGGTAGGAGATGGTGCCGCCTTCGGTGATGCGGGTTTCGAGCGTCAGATCGGCGCTTTGGTAAACCGAGATGCGGATCACATCACCGGCGGCCAGCCGGTACTGCGCATTGGCGGCGGCGGCCGGTACGCCCTGTTGCGCCCAGGCCAGCCCCGGGGCGGCAGCGAGCAGCAGCGGGGCCGACGCGAAGCGGCGCCGAGAGATCAGTTTGCGGTTCGTCACGTTCATTTGAGTCCCAGGCCTTTGTTGACGGTGATGGCGTCGATGGCGCCGGCCGCATTGGCCGCCGCATCGGTGGCGTTGTTCATGGCAGCGCTCGTGCCCGGCGCTTCGTTGACAGGTTTCGACTCCAACGAGGCGACGGCGGAAGCGGCGACGTCGGCCGCCGTGGGGGCGCGCGACGGGTCGGCCGGCGGCGCCGAGGCGGCGAAACGTCCCCGGTAGTCGATGCGGGCCGCGGTGCGCAGGGCCTTCATGTCGTCGGCGATCAGCTTGCGCTTTTGCTCGTTGAGAAGGAACTGCTCGATGGCCCGCGACGCGCGGTCGGCGTCCACGGGCTGCGAGCGCACACCGCGCAAGACGACGATGTGCGCGCCCGTCGCGGTTGGGTTGAGCAGCGCCTGGCCTTCGCTCATGCGCGCCAGCGCCGGCAGCGCCGGCAACGGCAGTTGTTCGGCCGCACGCACCGACTGGCTGCTGGCGAACTTCAGGTCGTTGGCCTTGAGGTACGTTGCCAGCTCGTCGGCGGACTTGAGCGGCGGCAAGGCCGCTTTCAAGGCGTCGACCTGCGCGGCATCGGCTTGGACGGCGAACTCCTGCAGTTGATAGATTTTGCGATCGCTGAACAACGCCGGGTGCTCGTCGTAGTACTTCTTGATCTCGGCGGGCGCCGGCTTGGCGGCGCCTTCGCCCAATTTGTCGGCGTAGGCTCGGGCGATGATGTCCTGACGCGCTGAGTCGATCGCCTGGACGACCTTTGGTTCACGGTCGAGTTTCAGGTCGATGGCCTTTTGCACCGCCAGTTCGCGGTTGATCAGGCGCTCCAGGATCTGACGTTCCGCTTCCTGCGTCTGCGCCGGCTTGACGGCTTGCTGCGACAGCAGGGCGCCGATCTGGTGCACCGTGATCTCTTCCTTGTTGACGCGGGCCGCGGTCTGGGTCGACGCGCTGTCGCTCGCGCCGCAACCCGTGGCGGCGACCAAGACGCTCAGCGCCGCGCCTGCGGCAAGGGCCGCGCGCAGAACATCCGCTGTCGTCGAAAGTTGAACTCGCATCGAAGATCGCCCTGGCGGCCGGCCCGTACCAAATTGCCGCGAAACACATTGATAGAGTTTACCCACCCCCGTGTCAGCAAATGATCGTCGGGCGGCCGGCCGGTGGTGGCCGTCATCGGGCTCGTGCAATCTGCACACGCTCGATCGGGGAGGATTGGCGTGCGGCGCCAACGCCGCCGCGATCATCCTTGATCGTCCCGCCGGTCTGAGGGTACCCATTTGTCGCAGACTGAGCCAGAATTGTGCACACGAAGCCCGTCGAACCTGTGCTTGGCGACCATGATGAACCCCCAGCCCCCCAAGACACCGGCGTCGCTCGACGCCCTGGATTTCGAGATCACCGATTTCGACGAAGCGCGCCGCGCGCTGGATGAGCTGCCGGCCGGATTGCAGGCGGTGCAGATGAGCACGCCGGGCTACTGGGAGAACCGGCGCCGAGGGATGTTGCCGTCCGACCGCGCGCTGACCGGGGCGGCGATGGATTGGATCGTCGCCCTGCCGCCGACGATCCGCCCGCACACCACGTGTGAACAGTTTCCTCGCGTTGCCAATGCGATTGCCGACTCGTGGGAAGACGTGCCGCTGTGCACCCGCGTGCTCGATCACATGTTGCACGACTACCGTGGCGGTCGGCGCGGGTTCCCCGCCACCGTGCAGGCCGAACTCAGCACCCTGATGCAACACCAGCAAGCCCGCCCGCGCGCCTGACAGCTGCTTTCAGGCCGCTGCGCCGAAGCCGTCCGGGTGAGCCGATTGCCAGCGCCAGCTGTCGGCGCACATCTGGTTCAGATCGCGCCGGGCCTGCCAGTTCAGGGTGGCATCGGCCTCTGAAACGTCGGCATAACACGCCGCCACGTCGCCCGGGCGCCGCGCCGCGATGACGTAGGGGATCGCGCGGCCGCTGGCGCGCTCGTAGGCGGTGACCAGGTCGAGCACGCTGACGCCGCGGCCCGTGCCCAGGTTCAGCGTCATCGAGCTGTCGCTGTCGAGCAGGTGCGAGAGGGCGGCCACATGGCCTTCAGCCAAGTCCATGACGTGGATGTAGTCGCGCACGCCGGTGCCGTCGGGTGTGTCGTAGTCGTTGCCGAAGATCTGCAGATGCGGGCGCCGGCCGACGGCGACCTGGGCGACATACGGCATCAGGTTGTTGGGCACGCCGCGCGGGTCTTCGCCGATCGAGCCGCTTTCGTGTGCGCCGACGGGGTTGAAATAGCGCAGGCTGGCCACGCGCCAGGCGCCGTCGGCACGGCGCAGATCGGCCAGCATCCGCTCGGCCATCAACTTGGTCTGGCCGTACGGATTGGTGGCAGCCAGCGGCGCGTCCTCGGCGATCGGCAGCGCCTTCGGTTGGCCGTAAACGGTGGCGCTGCTGCTGAAGACAAAGCGCTTGGCGTTGGCGCGGCCGAGCGCCTCGCAGGTGGCGAGCACACCGCCGAGGTTGTTGCGGTAGTACGCCAATGGTTGTTGCATCGACTCGCCGACGGCCTTCAACGCGGCAAAGTGGATCGCCGCATCGACGCGGTGGCGCTCGGCGATGGCTTGCATCGCCCGGGCATCGCAGACGTCGGCGCGCTCGAACACCGGCGCTGCGCCGAGCAGTGTTTGCAGCCGATCGAGCACGCGCGGCGAGCTGTTGACGAAGTTGTCGACGCCGACGACATCGAAGCCCGCTTCAGCCAGGCAGATCCAGGTGTGCGAACCGATGTAGCCGGCAGCCCCGGTCAGCAGGACGACGGGGCGCGCCACCGCGGTCAGTTCAGCGTCACGCTGCCCATGCAGCCGAAGTTGCTGCCGCTGTAATCGGTCGAGCCGAAGCCGGAGGCCGAGCGCGTTTCGTGGCCGACCTTGCAGCCGACCGTGATGATGCGTGTGGCCGCCCAGTTCGCGCCGAGCGAAGTGGCAGTGGTGTTGTCGCTGCCGTCACGGCCGCTGATGCTGTCCACCAGGCTGCGGCGGGCGTAGGTCAACGCGCCCGTGAGGACGATCTTGCCGGTCAGCTCGTAGTTGGCGCTGAGGGCAAAGAGGTTGGTCACGCGGCTGAAGTCGGTGGCCGTCAGGCGCGTGCGGCCGGCATTGACGAGGCTCTGGAATCCGGACTCCTGTCCCGTCTCGCGCGACAGTACGGTCGTCAGGGTCGTACGGCCGGTCGGCCGCCAGTTCCAGTAAATGTTGCCGGTGACACCGGAGAAATCGTCGGCGTTCGGCCGCTTGTAGTCGGTCTTGCCGAAGTTCAGACGCGTGCCGACGGTGCTGGCGCCGGTGGCGCCCCAATCGGCGGTGACGTAAACGTCACGGCGCGTACTCGTGTCCGGTTGCGATTGGCCGAAAGCGGGTACGTCGTAGTCGGAGTACTGCACCGACAGGCCAGTGCCCAACGAGAGCGCGCTGCTCGGCCGGTAGATCACACCGGCGCTGCCGCTGCCCTGTTCGTACTCGCGCGAGTCGAACTCGGGCGCCGAGAAATCAACGCGCCGCCAGCCCAGAGTGCCTTCGATGCCGAGCAAGCCGACGCCGCCGAGCAGTGCGCGGGCGCGCGCTTCCTGGTAGGTTTCGTTGTTCTTCAACGTCGCCGTGCTGACGCCGGTGTTGAAGTCGGCCTGGCGGCGACCGGCATTGACGAGCAGGCTGCCCGACAGGTTGCCGATGGTGGACCAGTCCACGCCCGCACCGAGGCTGTAGCCCTGGCCGTCGAGACCGTCGAGGTCCGAGTAACGGGTGTGCGACACCGACCCGTTGGCGAAGGCGCGCTGGCGACCGAACGGCACGTTGAGGCCGCCGCTGAGCGTGGTTGTCCACACGGTGTCACTGACTTCCGAGCCGCTGGAGCCGTTCAGCGCGTTGGTGTAGTGGGTGACGTCTTGCGCAAGGCCGACATTCCATGGCCGGGTGGTGTCGGCCTGCTGCGCCGCGAGCGGCAGATGCGCAGCCAGGCAGGCGGCAAGGAAGAGTCGGTGGGCAGGGGCGTGGGGCATGAGGCGGGCTCCTGTGCTGTTTGTTGTCAGAGTTCCATTGTGCTTGACGTAGCGCAGACGCATGAAACACCACCAAGCCGTCGCGCGCAGCCGCTCCGGGGGCTTCAATATGCGTTGCGGTCGAAAAACAGCACGCGAACCGTTCTGACGATGATTTGCAGATCGAGCCCGAGCGACCAGTTGCGCAGGTACTCCAGATCGTATTCGACGCGCGCCTTCATCTTGTCCACCGTCTCGGTTTCACCACGCAGGCCGTTGACCTGCGCCCAGCCGGTGATCCCGGGCTTGACCTTGTGTCGCACCATGTAAGCGCTGATCAACTCGCGGTACAGCTCGTTGTGGGCCACGGCATGCGGGCGCGGCCCGACGATGCTCATGCGCCCTTGCAACACATTGAAAAACTGTGGCAGCTCGTCGAGCGAGGTCTTGCGCAGAAAGGCGCCGAAGCGGGTGATGCGCGGGTCGTCCTTGGTCGCCTGCGCGACGACGGGCCCGTTGTCCTGGGCCCGCATCGAGCGGAACTTGTAGACCGTGATCTCGCCGCCGTCGAGGCCGTTGCGCTTCTGCCGAAAGATTGCCGGCCCGGGTGAACTCATCTTCACGCCGACCATGATCGCCAGCAGCAGCGGCGAGATCAACAGCAGGATCACCACGGCCAGCACCACGTCCGAGATGCGCTTGACGAGTTCGTTGGTGCCGGTAAACGGCGTTTCGCAGATGCCGACGACCGGCACGCCGTTCATGTCCTGCAGCCGGCCCTGGATGATGCTGATGCCGAAGACGTCGGGCACGAAGAACAGCGACGCCGTCGTGCCCTGGATGCTCTCCAACAGCTCGAGGATGCGCGGCTGCGAGCCCAGCGGCAGCGTGATGAAGACTTCCTTGACGCCATGGGCGCGAATGAACGGCGCCGCATCTTTCAGGCCGCCGAGCATGTGGCCGCTGGTTTCGCCGGCCAGGCGCTCATCGGTGCGGTCGTCGAACCAGCCGAGGAAATCACGGCCTTCCTCGCGGTCGCCCTGCAAGGCGGTGGCGACCTTGACGCCGAGCAGGCCGGCGCCGATGACGACCGAGGGTTTGCGGATCGCCGGATCGAGCGCGCGCCTGCGCAGGATCGAGCGCCCGATCCATACTGCCAGCCACTGCACCAGCGGCGTCGCGATGGCCCAGCCGAGCAGCACATCGCGGTCGAAGTAATGCATGCTGTCTGTCGCATAGGCGCACAGCAGCAGGATCGCCAGCAAGGTCATCCACGACGCCACGAGGTCGGTGGCGGCGTTGAGCATGCCTTCCTTGTAGCGGTTGCGCCCCGGGAAAGTCAGCGCGAAGACCAACAGGCACAGCACCAGGTCGGGCCGCATGACCGGCTCGCGGAACCACAGCGCGGTCGCCAGGTAGACCAGCACGATCAACGTCGGTTCGAGAACGGCAGCGACCAGCGAGGTCACCGACTGCGGTGCGCTGTAGAACGTGCGTTTGTAGCTGCGGTCTTGGAACATCGACAGCGATAAGGTGGCCGGAGCTGCCCTGGAGCAGCGATCGAGCGCGGCGAGTTGTTGTTGGGGTAACGCCTGGAGGCCCAATTGTCCCCCAAAGCGCAGCGACGATCGGCCCGCACTCGCGAGGGATGCCGCAAAGGCACTGCCTACAATCCGTGCAAATGTTGCAATCGGTTCGTGAGTTGGTGTTGCCGGCGGCGCAAGCGCGTTTGCTGCTGTTGATCAATCACGTGATCTCGCGTGAACCGGCGGCGCTGCGACGACTGAAGGCTCACGCCGGTCGCCGTCTGGCCGTGGCGATGGTCGATCAACCACGTTGGTTGCCGGCCTTGCCGCCGATGCGCGTCACGGTCACGCCGGCCGGCCTGTTCGATGGCGACGACGAGCCGGGCGAGGCTGAGCCCGATCTGCCGCTGCGCCTGCCGATGCCCGCGCCGCCGCAACTGCTGGCCGTGCTGTCGGGCGGCCCGCTGCCCGAGGTTCACATCGACGGCGCCGCCGCGGTCGCGGCCGACATGCACTGGCTGGCCGACAACCTGCGCTGGGACATCGAGGCCGATCTGGCGCAGGCCGTTGGCCCGACGCCGGCGCGGCTGGCGATGAGCGCGGGCCGTGCCGCGCGCGACGCGCTGCGCCGCTCGTTCGCGCCAGGCCCGGATCGCTCCGCGCGATGAGGCAGCTGGCGCGGGCACTCGTCATCGCCCTGACGCTGCTGCGCTTCGGCATCGACGACCTCGCGTTGTCCGGGCTGAAGCAGCGTTGGGTGCGGGCGCTGGCGCGCGTGGTGACGATCGGCCGGCGCTTCGACGAGCCGCGTGGCGTGCGCCTGCGCCGCGCGCTGGAAAAGCTCGGGCCGATCTTCGTCAAGTTCGGCCAGGTGCTGTCGACGCGGCGCGACCTGCTGCCGG
>CADEEN010000122.1 GCA_902826345.1 uncultured Burkholderiales bacterium
GGTCTGGCCGATCACCTGCGCGAGCGCTTCCCGCGCATCGAGGTGCGCGCCGCCGCCGCGCGCGAGGTGCTGCGCGAGATGCGTCGCCCCGGCCACACCGCGCTCGTCTCGTCGCTGCCGTTTCGCTCGTTGCCGCCACGGCTGCGGCTGCGAAGCAGTCTGGCGATCGAGCGCTTCCTGCTCGACCATCCGCAGCGGCGGTTGGTGCAGTACACGTACTTGCCGCGCGTGCCGTTCGATTTGCGGCTGGGCGGGCCGCTGCGCTGGCGGCGCGTCGCTGCGGTCTGGCGCAACGTGCCGCCGGCATGGGTGTGGGAGTTGAGTTCGCAGTCGGCGTAGTCGGCGAATCAGAGCGCACACGAGCGCAAGCCGGCAAAGCCGTCATCCCGCTCAGGCGCAACTAAGCGCCGAGCCTTCGGATGCGCCAAGCGGCGCGGTTCGAACCAAGCCAGGCCACGCTGCACACGCAACGCCGCATCGTTCAACGTCGGCCCGCCGGGCCACGCACGCGCGCGGCCGGCCACCCACTCGGGCACATCGCCCCAGGTCAAGCCGCGTGAAGAGCCGCTGCTCGCCGCAAGTTCCCACTCCACTTCCGTCGGCAGACGGCGACCGGCCCAGGCGCACCAAGCCTCGGCTTCGTACCAAGACAACATCGACGCCGCTTCATTGGCCGGCGCACGCACGAGCTGGCCGAAGCGCTGCAGCAGCACACCGTGGCGCAACTGCTCGACATCGCGCGGCGTGCGACGCGCATCGGCTTGCAGCCAGTGCGCGCCGTCTTCGCTCCACCAGCGCGCCTCGTCATAACCACCGTCTTCGACGAACTCGGCGAACTGCTGCCAGGTCACCGGCTGCGCGTCGATCTCGAACTCGGGCACAGGCTCGTCGTGCGCCCATTGCTCGGCCGGTGGCACGAAGCCGCCGCGTGGCGAGCCGAGCGTCCAGCGCTGCGCGGCAAACCAGAGCGGCGAACGAACCTGCCGCAGCACGCGCTCGGGCAACAGGCGCCGCACGTCGATGCGCTGTTGCTGCGCCAGCGCAGCCAGGCGCAACACGGCCGCGTCTTCTTCGAACAGCGCGGCGCGGTACCAATGCAGCGCGTCGTCGCTGTCGTCGGCAGCGGCGAGCAGATCGAGCGTCACCTCCAAGGTTTCCGCAAGGTAGGCACGCAGTGCATCGGCTGGCGGCCCGGTCTCGGTGCTCGGCGCCGCCCACCAGCCGTCGGCCCGCGGCTCGATCGACGCCAGCGGCGCGCGCGTGACGTCGGCCGCCGCGCCGCGCGAGCGCTGCACATTGCGCGCGATCCAGCGCTCCTGCCACCAGGCGCTGCGGCCGGCCTGCCGACACGCAGCCGGCACACGGTCCAGCAACGACAACCAGGCCAGGCTGCGGTTGCGCGCGTGCATCAATGCCAGCGACAACAGCTCGCGGTCGGCGCGGCGCATCGCGACAGCGTCTTCGAGGGCGTTGGGCGTCGATGGCATGGCGTGCATTGTGGTCGCAGCAGCGCGGCCTGCGTGCTACAACGGCGGCCATGGACCTGACCTTCACCGCCGAAGAAACCGCGTTCCGGCAACACGTGCGCGACTGGGTGGCCGCGAACCTGCCGCCGGAGATCAGCCACAAGGTGCACCACGCGCTGCACCTGACGCGCGACGACATGCAGCGCTGGGCGCGCATCCTCGGCAAGCAGGGTTGGCTCGGCTGGGGCTGGCCGAAAGAACACGGCGGCCCCGGCTGGAACGCGGTGCAACGCCATCTGTTCGAAGAAGAATGCGCGCGGGCCGGCGCACCGCGTGTCGTGCCGTTCGGCCCGGTGATGGTGGCGCCGGTGATCATGGCCTTCGGCACACCGCAGCAACAGCAACGCTTCCTGCCCGGCATTGCCAGCGGTGACGTGTGGTGGAGCCAGGGCTACAGCGAGCCGGGGTCGGGCAGCGACCTGGCATCGCTCAAATGCAAGGCCGAGCGCCGCGGCGACTACTACCTCGTCAACGGCCAGAAGACCTGGACCACGCTCGGCCAGTACGGCGAGTGGATCTTCTGCCTCGTGCGCACGAGCAGCGAAGGCAAGCCGCAGACCGGCATTTCGTTCCTGCTGATCGACATGAAGTCGCCGGGCGTCAGCGTGCGGCCGATCATCATGCTCGACGGCGGACACGAGGTGAACGAGGTCTGGTTCGACAACGTCGAGGTGCCGGCCGACCAGTTGATCGGCGAGGAGAACAAGGGCTGGACGTACGCCAAGCACCTGCTGTCGCACGAGCGCACGAACATCGCCGACGTGAATCGCGCCAAGCGCGAGCTCGAGCGCTTGAAGCGCATCGCCAAGGCCGAGGCGCTGTGGGACGACACGCGTTTTCGCGACCAGATCGCATTGCTCGAAGTCGATGTCGTGGCGCTGGAGATGATGGTGCTGCGCGTGCTGTCGGCGGAGAAAAGCGGCAAGCAGTCGCTCGACGTCGCCGGGCTGCTGAAGATCCGCGGCAGCGAGATCCAGCAGCGCTACACCGAGTTGATGATGCTGGCCGCCGGGCCGTTCGCCCTGCCGTTCATCCGCGAAGCGATGGAGGCCGGCTGGCAAGGCGACCACGTCGGCGCGGCGCATTGCGCGCCGCTCGCGGCGACGTACTTCAACTACCGCAAGACGAGCATCTACGGTGGGTCGAATGAAGTTCAACGCAACATCGTTGCCCAGACCGTGTTGGGGAGCTGAATATGGACTTCGACTTCACCGACGACCAGAACGCCTTGCGCGACGCGGTGGCGCGCTGGGTCGAAAGAGATTTCCCGTTCGAGCGCCGGCATGCGCTGGCCAGACAAGGCGGCAAGGCGCGCGCGGTCTACCGCGAATTGGCCGAACTCGGCCTGTGCGGACTCGCCATCGCGCCGGAGCACGGCGGCATGGGTGTCGGCGCCGTCGAAGCAATGGTGGTGATGGAAGAGCTCGGCCGCGGCCTGGTCAACGCGCCATATGCCGCGTGCGCGTTGGTCGCACCGTGTTTGATCAGCGATGCCGCGTGGCTGGCGCGCATGGCCGACGGCAGCGCACTCGTCGTGCTCGCGCAGCAGGAGCGCGGCGCGCGCTACCGTTTCGACGCACCAGCCACCACGGCGGTCCAGCAAGGGGGCGACTGGGCCATCACCGGCGTCAAACACCTTGTGCCCGCCGCTGACGAAGCCGATGCCTTCATCGTGCCGGCGCGCATGGCGCCGCACGAGGCGGCGCCGATCGGCCTGTTCCTCGTCGAGCGCGCGCGTTGCGAGTCTCGCGCCTACCCGACACAGGACGGCGCGCGCGCCGGCGACGTGTCGCTGTCTGCCGCGCCCGCCCGTTTGCAGAGCGGCGACGGGCTGCTCGAGCTGGAGCGCGCGATCGACCTCGGCATCGCCGCGGCGTGCGCCGAGGGCGTCGGCGCGATGGATGCGCTGGTCGCGATGACGGTCGAGTACATGAACACGCGCAAGCAGTTCGGCGCCACGCTGGCGAGTTTCCAGGCGCTGCGGCACCGCATGGCGGACGTGAAGATGCAGCTCGAATTGGCGCGCGGCATGAGCTACTTCGCCAGCCTGAAACTCAACGCGCCGCCGGCGCAGCGACGGCGCGCGCTGTCGCAGGCCAAGGTGCAACTCGGACAGTCGATGCGCTTCGTCGGCCAGCAGTGCATCCAGCTGCACGGTGGCATCGGCGTCATGGACGAGGTGGCGGCCAGCCATTACTTCAAGCGCCTGACGATGCTGGAACTCGCGTTCGGCGATACGCTACATCACCTCGGCGAAGTCAGCGAGCGCATGACCGACACGGCGGGCGTGTTTGCTTGAGCGAGATTCATGACACCCTCACCGACGTGGCCGGCCTTGCGGTCGGTCACTTCACGCACCCGCAGCGCGCCACCGGCTGCACCGTGGTGCTGTGCCCGCAAGGCGCGGTCGCCGGCGTCGATGTGCGCGGTGGCTCGCCCGGCACGCGCGAGACCGATCTGCTGCGGCCCGAGAACACGGTCGATCGGGTGCATGCGCTGCTGCTGACCGGTGGCAGTGCCTTCGGCCTCGACGCCGCCGGCGGCGTCATGCGCTGGCTCGAAGCGCAGGGCCACGGGCATGCCGTCGGCGCAGTGCGCGTGCCGATCGTGCCGGCGGCGGTGATCTTCGATCTGTGGCATGGCGACACGTCGCTGCGGCCCGATGCCGCCGCCGGCCACGCGGCGTGTGTCGCCGCGTCGGCGCAACCTGCGGCGCAAGGCAGCGTCGGCGCCGGCGCCGGCGCCACCGTGGGCAAGCTGTTCGGCATCGAGCGTGCGATGGCCGGCGGCGTCGGCTGCGCGTCGGAGCGGGTGGCCGGCATCACGGTGGCGGCGCTGGTCGTCGTCAACGCCAGCGGCGACGTCATCGAGCCCGACAGCGGCCAGCCGATCGCCGGCGCGCGCAAGAGCGCGGCCAGCCGTCAACTGCTTCACACCACGCGCGCGCTGCTGCACGGCGACCTGCCGCCCCGCATGCAGACCGGCGCGGCGACGACGATCGGCGTCGTTGCCACCGACGCCGCACTCGACAAGGCGCAGTGCCGCCAGATCGCCTCGATGGCCCACGACGGCCTGGCGCGATGCATCTCGCCGATCCACACGCCTTACGACGGCGACACGATGTTCGCCCTGTCCACAGGCCCATTGCCAAACGCGAAGACGTCGGCCGGCGTCATCGGCCTGCTCGGCGTGCTCGCCGCGGAGGTCACCGCCCGCGCCGTGCGGCGCGCGGTCGAACACGCGCGCGGCCGGCCGGGTTGCCCGGCCGTGCGCGACCTCGCCGGCCCGATTTAGCGTTTCGAACGCCGAAGTCGCCGGTGCTTCCGGTGACAAATCGACCGTGATGCAAACCACGATCGGCCGCGCAGACGCGCGCTTCGTGAAGAGCAGCACGCGCAGATCACACGCCCGATCGACCTCCCCACTGGATCATGTTGCAAGGCGTTTCTACTATGCGCTCATTGCAAATCAATACACGCCGTAACCGTTCGTTGGCGACAACGGCGCTAGTGGCAAGAGGGAGCTGGAAATGTTTGACTCGCTGACACGGTTCACGGTTCTGATCGAGCGCCGCGCCACGCCCATGCTTTGGGTGCTGTCGCTGCTGCTGCTGCTGACCTCAGCGATGTTCGCCACGCCGCGAGCCAACGCGCAGCCCGGCCGCCAGGTGAAGATGGAGAAGCGCCTGCACAAGATGTCGCCGGATCTGAAGTCCGGATTGGACAGCGCGCAGGCGCCGAAAGAGCGCTGGGCTCGCGTCAAAAGCGGCCGCCGTGAAGTACAGGTCATCTTCACCGTCGGCGACGCTGACGCCGACATGAGCGACCTGAAGCGCGACATCAAGCGCGCAGGCGGCACGATCGACGCGACGATGCCCAGCCTGCGCATGCTGACCGCGACCGTGCCCGCCCACCGCGTGGCCAAGATCGCCGATCGCAACGACGTTTTGCACGTCGCGCCGAACCGGCCGACGCAGCGCACGGCCAGCCTCCTCGAAAAGTCCACCGGCGCGGTGGTCTCGCCGGTTCGCACCAGCTCGACCAAGACCAGCTACAGCGGTCCGGACGGCACCGGCATCGGCATCGCGATCGTCGATTCGGGCGTGATGAAGAACCACCGCGCCTTCGACAACGGGTCCGCCGTGACACGTGTCAAGAAGAACGTGCAGTTCCTGACCACGAACCTGGCCGACTGGACCAACGGCTACGACGACGCCACGTCGCTGCAACCGGGCAGCGCCGCGCTGGCCACCTACGAAGCCGCCATCGACAACAGCGCTGCCCTGGTGCAGGACGGCTACGGTCACGGCACGCACGTGGCGTCGATCGCCGCCGGCCGGCCGAAGAGCTACGCCACGGCACCGGACCTGACCGGCCTGGCCCCCAACGCCAACATCTACGACGTGAAGGTGCTCAACGACTTCGGCTACGGCACGCTGTCGGACACGCTCGAAGGCATCCAGTGGGTGATCTACCACGCCAAGGAATACAACATCCGCGTGATGAACCTGAGCCTGGCGATGGACTCCACCGACAGCTGGCAATACGACCCACTGTGCGTGGCCGCACGCAGTGCGGTGGCACAAGGCATCACGGTGGTCGTGGCCGCCGGCAACTTCGGCAAGTCGCTGTTCGGCAAGGAGGTCTACGGTTCAATCTCGTCGCCGGGCAACGACCCGAGCGTCATCACCGTCGGCTCGGTCAACCACAAGGCCACCGCCGTGCGCAGCGACGATGTGCTGAACACCTTCAGCTCACGCGGCCCGACGCGCGGCAAGCTGACGCTGGCCGACGGCAGCGTGCGCCGCGACAACCTGCTCAAGCCGGACCTGGTGGCACCGGGCAACCTGGTGGTCGGTGCTGCCGCCACCAAGGCCGACGCCGCTGCGCCCACCTGGAACAACCTCGGCGCGCTGTTCTACCCGGTGCTGGTGACGCCGACCGGCATCACGCAGACTTACCGCGAAAAGCAGATGTACCTGTCGGGCACCTCGGTGTCGGCGCCAGTCGTCTCAGGCGCGGCGGCGGTCCTGCTGCAAGTCAATCCCGGCCTGACGCCGCCGATGGTCAAGGCGATCCTGCAGTACACCGCGCAGCCGATTGCTGGACAGAACCTGCTGCAGCAGGGCGCTGGCCTGGTCAACCTGGCGGGTGCCGTGACGCTGGCCAAGGTGCTGCGCACCGATGTGTCGGCTGAGATCGCCGACGATGACATCTCCGCGGGCGACACGCTGCTGGCCGATGGAAAGTCGATGCCTTCTGCGCGCAGCACGACGATCGAGGGCCAGTCGTTCAACTGGTCGCGCATCATCTTCGTCGGCGGCAACCGCGTGGCCACCGGCGATGCACTGTTCAAGAAGTTCCAGCCGATCTACAACCCGCGCTTCACCTGGGCCAACAACATCGTCCTCGAGCGCTACGCCGACTACTGGGACGCCAACAAGCAGTTCCCGTACTGGTTCTGGGAGATGCCGGCCAGTGGCACCAAGCCGCTGCTGACCAACGGCGTGATCGACGGCACCAGCTTGCTGGGCGCCAGCTCCGCAACCGGCAAGACCGGCATGTTCACGCTGACGGGCACCCTGTCCGGCTGGTTCACCGCGGGCAGCGGCACCTCGCTGGCATCGGGCGTCGTCATCAGCGAAGGCGTGGTCATCTCCGAGGGTGTAGTCATCTCCGAGGGCGTCGTCATCAGCGAAGGCGTGGTCATCTCCGAAGGCGTGGTGATCAGCGAAGGTGTCGTCATCAGCGAAGGCGTCGTCGTCAGCGAGAGCGTGACGGGCGGCGAATGAGCCTGCACAGCACGCGGCGGTTCGTGAACTAGTCAGCAGGCAAACGCCACGCACGGCGCCCTGCAAGCACTCCACAGCGAGGCCCCATCACTAATATGGGGCTCGCTTTCTAAACAATGAGGTCTGCCCGCACGCGGGATCGACGCCAGCGCCATGAGCACCGACGCTTCGACCGCACGCAGCCTCTGGCAGCGCCTGCACCTGGCGCTGATGCCGGACTACAACCGCAAGGCCACCATCTATTGGTGGACGATGGTGGCGCTGGGCAGCGTGGCCCTGGCCGCAGCGATCCGGGAAGTGCAGGCCCTGCCCTTTGGCGTCATCATGCAGATCGTTCTGGGCACGGCGTTCGCCGTGGCTGCCGGCTTTTTCCCGGTGCGCATTCCCGGATCGAAAAATTCGTTCGTCGCCGGCGAAGTCTTCATCTTTTTGTTGCTCCTGATCCACGGGCCGGGCGCTGCCACGGTGGCGGCTGCCGGCGAAGGGTTTGTCGGCGCTTTCCGCTCCTCCAAACGCTGGACCAGCCGCATTGCCAGCCTGGCGATGGCTGCGCTGGCGATGAGCATTGCCGGCCATGTCATGGAGCTGGGCATGACCTGGAGCGACGGCCGCAGCACGATCGCGCCGGCGCTGGTGTTGCTCATCGCCTGCCTGGTCGCCGTCGGCTACTTCATGCTGAACACGGTCTTCGTCTCGCTGGTCATCACCTTGAAGCGCGGCGAGCGCTTCAACCTGCGCGACCACGTCTCCAACTTCGGCTCGGTCGGCATCGCCTTCGGCGGCAGCGCCCTCATCGCCGCGCTGCTGCACCTGACGGTGCGCCAGTCGGGCATGAGCGTGCTCTTCGGCGCGCTGCCGGTGGTGGCGATGCTGCTGACGACGGTGCACTACTTCATGCGCCAGCAGGAGGCGCAGGAAGCGGTGCGCCGCGGCCGCATCGAAGCCGCGGAGCGTGAAGCCAAGCAGGCCGCGCGCCACGTCGAGGCGCTGTCGGAAAGCGAGCGCCGCTTTCACAGCGCGTTCACCCACGCCTCGATCGGCATGGCGCTGGTCTCGGTCGAAGGCCGCATCCTGCAGGCCAACACGGCGCTGGCCGGCATCCTCGGCTACGACAGCGGCCAGGCGCTGATCGACCGGCCGTTCTCGGCGCTGGTGGCAGCGCCCGATCGCACGCTGGTCGAACGCGATTTCGCACGCATCGGCGTGCGCGATCTCGAAACCTTCAACGCCGAAGTGCGCTGCCTGCACGCCGGCGGAGCCGATTTGTGGGCCGCACTGCACTGCGCCTTCTTCACCGAGTCGAGCTCCGAAGCGCCGTGCCTGATCCTGCAATTGCAGGACATCAGCGCCCGCCGCCACGCCGAGGCGCAGCTGAACCACATCGCCTTCCACGACAGCCTGACCGGCTTGCCGAATCGCAGCCGCTTTTACTCGATGCTGTCGCAGGCGCTGGCCGCGGTGCGCAACGATGCGCAGCGCCACTTCGCCGTCCTGTTCCTCGACTTCGACCGCTTCAAGCTGATCAACGACAGCATGGGCCACTCGGCCGGCGACGCCTTCCTGATCCAGGTCTCGCGCCGCATCCAGGACCACGTCCGCCCCGGCGACATGGTGGCGCGCCTGGGCGGCGACGAGTTCGCCGTGCTGCTGCACCAGGTGGCCGAAGAGAACGCCGCGACGACGATGGCCGAGCGATTGCAGCAGGTGTTGAAGCAGCCGATGCAGATCGGCGGCGTCAACGTCACCACCAGCGCGTCGATCGGCATCACCTTTAGCAAACTCGGCTACAGCACGCCCGAGGAAGTGGTGCGCGACGCCGACATCGCGATGTACCGCGCCAAGGCCGCCGGCAAGGCGCGCTACGCCCTCTTCGACGCCCAACTGCACACCGAGGTGGCGCAGCGCCTGATGGTCGAGTCCGATCTGCGCCAGGCGCTGGCGCGCGGCGAGCTCAGCATCGCCTACCAGCCGCTGTTCAACATCGCCACCGGACGCCTGCGCGGCTTCGAGGCGCTGGCGCGCTGGCAGCATGCCGAGCGCGGCAACATCGAACCGGGCACCTTCATCCAGATCGCAGAAGAGTCGGGGCTGATCGTCGAGCTGACCGACTTCGTGCTGCTGCGCGCCTGCCGCCAGATGGCGCAGTGGCACGCGCTCGATCCGGCGCTGGCCGATTTGAAGCTGCAGGTCAATCTGTCTGGCAGCGACCTGGCGCACAGCGCGTTGTCCGAGCGCGTCGAACACGCGCTGGCCAGCAGCCACTTCAACCCGCGCCAGCTGACGCTCGAGCTGACCGAGAACATCCTGATGCAGCGCATCGAATCGGCATTGGCGGCGCTCGAAGCGCTGCGCAAGCTCGGCGTGTCGCTGGCGATCGACGACTTCGGCACCGGCTACTCGTCGCTGGCCTACCTGTCGTCGCTGCCGATCGACAGCCTGAAGATCGACCGCTCGTTCGTCCATGGCATGCGCCGCGCCGGCTCGAAAGACGCAGAGATCGTGCGCGCCATCGTCTCGCTCGGCGCCACGCTCGGCAAGTCGGTGGTGGCCGAGGGCATCGAGTCGGTGTCGCAACTGGCGCAGTTGCGCGAACTCGGTTGCGAGCACGGCCAGGGCTTTCACCTGTCGCGGCCGCTGACGCCGCAGCAGGTGGAAGCGCTGCTGGAATGTCTGCTGGTCGAGTTGCATGAACCGCAGGCGCAGGCGGCCTTCGATACGGGCTTGATGCCGCTGGTCAGGCATTGACTGGGGTTGGCGTTTCTCCTGTGTTGTGAAGAGCGCAAAGCCGTGGGCGGGTGCGCGGCGGCGCGCCACTGCGGCGGTCGGCGCCAAAGGCGCGCCGACTGCGCTGCGAACCCGCGCAGCGGGCGCCGAATCCGCAGCCCCACAGCGGGCGGCCCCAAGCCTTGCATGCGCACAGACCTCACGACCAGCGTCTTCACGCGATCTACAGACAGTCAACACAAGCACCCGCCCCGGATAATGCGCACGATGCGAGTCTTCCGCGGCCTTCGCCATCCCGGTCTGCAACGCCCCTGCGCGCTGACGATCGGCAACTTCGACGGCGTGCACCGCGGCCACCAGGCGATGCTGGCGCTGCTGATCAACGAAGCCCGGCACCGCGGCGTGCCCTCGGCGGTGCTGACCTTCGAGCCGCATCCGCGCGATTTCTTTGCCGCGCGCGTCGGCAAGCCCGAGAGCGCGCCGACGCGCGTGGCCACGCTGCGCGACAAGCTGGCCGAGCTCGAGCGCTGCGGTATCGAGCAGACCGTCGTGCTGCCGTTCGACGACGCGCTGGCCTCGCGCACGCCCTCTGCGTTTGTCGAAGGCGTGCTGCTGGCCGGCTTCGGTGCGCGCTACGTGCTGGTCGGCGACGACTTCCGCTTCGGCGCCAGGCGCGCCGGCGACTACGCGATGCTCGACGCCGCCGGCGAGGCCGCCGGCTTCGACG
>CADEEN010000123.1 GCA_902826345.1 uncultured Burkholderiales bacterium
GCGGCCAGTTCGACGTCGAGACGATCGACAAACCGGCACGCGGCACGGACGTGATCCTGCACCTGCGCGAGGGCGAGGACGAGTTCGCCAAGACCTGGAAGCTGAAGTCGATCATCAGCAAGTACTCGGACCACATCTCGCTGCCGATCCTGATGAAGAAGGAGAAGTGGATCGGCGAAGAAGCCAAGACGGTGCTCGAAGACGAGTGGGAGACGGTGAACAAGGCCGCGGCGCTGTGGACGCGGCCGAAGAGCGAAGTCACCGACGCGCAGTACCAGGAGTTCTACAAGCAGATCAGTTACGACAGCGATCCGCCGCTGGCCTACACGCACAACCGCGTCGAAGGCCGCAGCGAGTACACGCAGCTGCTGTACGTTCCGGCCAAGGCGCCGTTCGACATGTACAACCGCGACAAGCGCGCGGGGGTCAAGCTGTATGTCAAACGCGTCTTCATCATGGATGATGCGCAGGCGCTGATGCCGGCCTACCTGCGCTTCGTCAAGGGCGTGATCGATTCGGCTGACCTGCCTTTGAACGTCAGCCGCGAACTGCTGCAGGAAAGCCGCGACGTGAAGACGATCCGCGAGGGCGCGACCAAGCGTGTGCTGTCGATGCTGGAAGACCTGGCGGAGAACCAGAAGGAAAAGTACGGCGCGTTCTGGACCGAGTTCGGCGCGGTGATGAAAGAGGGCGTCGGCGAGGACCACGCCAACGCCGAGCGACTGGCCAAGTTGCTGCGCTTTGCCTCGACACACGCCGATGAAGGCGTGTCGCTGGCCGACTACGTGTCGCGCATGAAGGAAGGGCAGGAGCCGATCTACTACGTCACCGCCGACACGCTGGCTGCGGCGAAATCGAGTCCGCAGCTCGAGGTCTTCCGCAAGAAAGGCATCGAGGTGCTGCTGCTCGCCGACCGTGTCGATGAATGGATGCTGGCGCACCTGTACGAGTTCGAGGGCAAGGCGCTGCAGTCGGTGGCCAAGGGCGCGGTCGATCTCGGATCGTTGCAGGACGAAGAAGAGAAGAAGGCAATCGAAGCGGCGGCCGAGGCTTTCAAGCCGGTGCAGGAGAAGCTGAAGGCTGCGTTGAAGGATCGCGCCAAGGATGTTCGCGTGACGACGCGTCTGGTTGACTCACCGGCGTGTCTCGTCGTCGAAGAAGGCGACATGAGCGGGCACCTGGCGCGCCTGTTGAAGCAGGCCGGGCAGAAGGCGCCGGCGAACCAGCCGATCCTCGAAGTCAACGCGCAGCATGCGCTGGTCAAGCGACTGGAGTCGGACGAGAAACACTTCGACGACCTGGCGAATCTGCTGTTCGATCAGGCGTGGCTCGCTGAAGGTGGCCAGCTCGAAGACCCGGCCTCGCATGTGCAGCGCGTGACGCGCTTGTTGACGTCTAACTGAGCGCGGGCGGATCGCGCATCGCGTCGATCTGCTCACCCAACTGCATCGCCTGCTGCGCCCAGTAACTGCCGCTGCCGAACCATGGGAACGCGATCGGGAACGCCGGGTCGCTCCAGCGCTCGGCGATCCACGCGCTGTGGCAGATCATGCGCACTGTGCGCAGCGGTTCGACGAGCGTCAGCTCGCGCTCGTCGAACGGCGTGAACGTGCGGTAGCCGTCGAGCAGCAGCGCCAGTTGTCGGCGCATCGTCGGCGTGTCGCCCGACAGCAGCATCCACAGGTCCTGCACTGCAGGGCCGTTGCACGCATCGTCGAGGTCGACCACGTGCGGGCCGCCGTCGCGCCACATGATGTTGCCCGGATGGAAGTCGCCGTGCAGGCGCAGCGTGCGCAGCGCGCCGACGCGATCGAAGGCTTGCTCGATCAGCGCGAGGGCCTCGTTGCAGCGCGCCAGCCAGGGATCGCGTTCGCGCTCGGCAATGTGCTCGCCGCGCAGCAGGCGATCGCGCGCGGCGGCGACCCACGCCGGCCCGATCGTGCGCCGGTGCGCAAACGCCGCCCGTTGGCCGACGGCATGCAGCCGGCCGAGGAAGCGGCCGAGCCACTCGAGCACGTCCGGATCCTCCAACTCGGGGCCGCGGCCGGCGTGGCGGTCGCAGACGGCGACGCGGTACATCACACCGCCCTGCGTCACGTGCGCCAGCGTCGGCGGTGTGCCGAGCAGCGCTGCCGAGGCATCGACGGCGTGCAGTGTTCGTGGCGCGATCACCGGCACGTCGTCGCCGACCAGTTCACTTGCGAACGCGTGCTCTTCGAGAATCTGCGCGTCGCTCCAGCGGCCCGGCCGGTAGAACTTGGCGACGACCGCGCTGCCGTCTTCGAGGTGCACCTGGAAGACGCGGTTCTCGTACGAGTTGAGTTGCAGCAGGCGGCCATCACCGCGCAGACCGAGCGCGTCGAGCGCTTCGAGCACGCGTGCCGGCTCGAGATCGGCGTAGCCGACGGTGGGGTTGGGCGAATCGCCGGCGCGCAATGTCATGCGCGCATTGTCGGCGCCTCAGTTGTGCGTGCCGGTGCCCGGCAACCGTTGCTGGCCTTCGCCAGGGGCGGTGTCCACGGCGTCGTCGAGGCGCTCGGGCTCACGCCCCGTCAATTCGACATCCAGCGAAGAAGCGCGCTCGATGCGCGACAGACCGTACGGCGGCAGCTCGCCGGTCAAGCTGTTGTCGCCGCGAACGTCCGGGGCGAAGAACGAGTCCTGGAAGAAGGTCCAGTCTTGCCACAGCGTGGCGCGTTCGCGGCGACGCATCGGCGTCACCGGCGCGGACACCGGCTCACGTGCGCTGGGCAGGCTCGGCGCGGGCTGCGGGCCGCGCGAAGACGAAGCGCCCTGCGGTACGAGCAACTGCAGCTCGGCGATCGACGGCAGGTTGTCGACCGGGCAGCGCAGAAAGCGTACGCGGCAGGCGCCGAGCACCGATTGCTTGATCTGCAGCACGCGGCGCGAGTTGCCGCGGTCGGTGTCGAGATCGATCGCGGCCAGCACGCGGCCGTTGGCGCTGCAGATGGCGAATGTGACGTGGATCGCGCCGAGCAGGTCGTACCAGTAGCGCACTTCGTTCGGGTCGCTCGGCTGGCAGAAACGCACCAGCGGCAGCTTGGACAGCACGATGTGATGCGGCAGCGCTTCGCGCAGTTGCCGGTAGACGCGCCGCTCGTCGGTCGAGAACACCGGCCGCGGCGCGAGCGCCCACTCAGCGGGCAGCGGTTGCGGCTGCGGCGCCTGGCGGCGCGCCATGCGCCAGGCGATGAGAACGGCCGCGAGAATGACCAACGAGGCCAGCGCAACGATCCACGGCAACAAGGTTTCCATGAGGAGCAAGAGACTCGGCCGCCGCAGCGTCACGCCGCTTGCGACCGATGGTTTTCAGGCGCCCTCATGGTAATCGTTGTGCTCTGCGCGCAGGCTCGGTGCACACCCCCGGTGCCGATGGACAAACACCTGCTAGAGGGGGCGCAGGCAGGCGCGATCAGTCCTCGGACCGGCGCGGGTTGTCGGTCATCTGCTGCTTGATATCGCCGATGCCGTCGATGACTTCGTCGCTGCGCTTGCCTTGCGACTTCAGGCGGTAGTCGACCTCCGCCGCGCTGCTTTCGAGAAACGCGTCGAGGTGCGAGCGCAGGCTGTCCGGTGGCAAGCGCAAGCGCGCCAGCGTTTCGCCGCCTTCGCTCTGCACCGTCGCGCCGGCGTTGCGGGCAATGCGCAGCATCGCCGTGTTTTGCGTCAGCGCGTGGATCAGCAGCATGTCGACGCCGCGGTTGCGCGCGTGCAGCACCGCGTGGTCGAACAGCCGCGCGCCGTAGCCGCGGCCACGCGCCTTGGGCAGCACCGAGACGCCGAACTCGGCTTCGCGTGAGTCGGCAAGGCCGGCCAGGTGCGCCATCGCGATCAATTCGAGGCGGCGGTTGAAGACGCCGAACACCTCGTCATGCGCGAAGTCGATCAGGTCGGCGTAGCGCGCGATCTGTGCGTCGGACGCCGCGTAGCCGAAGCGCAGGTAGCGGTCCGCCTCCGGCAGCGCCAGCAGGTGCGCCAGGATGCGTGGCCGGTGGCGCTCGGCCAGCGAGCGAATGGGGATCCAGCGCCGGGGCGGTGGGCCAGACGCAGGCGCCGAAGAAGCGGCCGGCGTGGTGATATCGACAGGAAAGCCCATGGGGGACTCCTTCCTTAGGGTTAACCCGAGTTTAGTGCCGATAGGCCCCTGCCAATGGAGAGACCGCTCCAGCCGTCACAGGGCAACTCGATCACCAGAGGGCGATGCGCTACACTCGCAGGCTTTCCCGGCGGCGGCTGGGGAAGCGTCCGAGAGGCTGCAAGAACACCGATAGCCAACAAGCAGCGCCTCGGCCGGGTTCGACTCCGTTGGAAACCACATGCCGCCTTTTCTCATTTCTGTCGAAAGACCCTCATGAAGACCTTCAGCGCCAAACCGGCCGAAGTGAAGCATGAATGGTTCGTGATTGACGCCACCGACAAGGTGCTCGGACGTGTTGCCAGCGAAGTGGCACTCCGTTTGCGCGGCAAGCACAAAGCCATCTACACGCCTCACGTCGACACCGGCGATTTCATCATCATCGTCAACGCCGACAAGATCCGCGTCACCGGCAATAAGGCCGAAGACAAGATCTACCATCGGCACTCCGGCTACCCGGGCGGCATCTATGCCACCAAGTTCAAGGACATGCAGGCCAGGCACCCGGGGCGCGCCCTGGAAAAAGCGGTCAAGGGCATGTTGCCGAAGGGCCCGCTGGGCTACGCGATGGTCAAGAAGCTGAAGGTGTACGCCGGCGCGTCGCACCCCCACAGCGCCCAGCAGCCCAAGCCGCTGGCACTTTAAGGAGCGACGATGATTGGCAATTGGAACTACGGCACCGGCCGGCGCAAGTCGTCGGTGGCGCGTGTCTTCATCAAGAAGGGCAATGGCCAGATCCTGGTCAACGGCAAGCCGGTGCAGGAGTACTTCGGCCGCCAGACGTCGATCATGGTCGTCAAGCAGCCCTTGATGTTGACGAACAACGACGCGGCGTTCGACATTCAGGTCAACGTGCACGGCGGCGGCGAGTCCGGCCAGGCCGGCGCGGTGCGCCACGGCATCACGCGCGCGCTGATCGACTACGACGTGGCCCTGAAGCCCAGTCTGAGCCAGGCCGGCTTCGTGACCCGCGATGCGCGCGAGGTCGAGCGCAAGAAAGTCGGCCTGCACGGCGCCCGCCGTCGCAAGCAGTTCAGCAAACGCTGACTTTGTACTGCTGACAAGAACGCTTCGAGGCCGCAAGATCGCGGCCTCGTTCGTTTCTGCCTATGCGCTGGAAACTCTTTCGCCGCCGCCTGTCGATCAGCGCCCCGCGCGTGGCCATCCGCAGCCACATGCCGTGGCCGCTGCGCTGGGTCGTGCTGGCTGTGGCCTTTGGTTTTTCGGCGTCGCTGGCCTTGTGGGCCTTCGAGTTCGGCAAGGAAATCGCCGGGCTGGAGCGCACCAGCAAGGAGGAGCTGACGCAGTTGCGCACCGAGCTCGAGACGCTGCGCGCCGAGCGCGAGCGCGCGCAGTCGATCGCCAACACCGCCGACAGCCTGCTCAAGACCGAGCGTGTGACGCAGGAGCGCCTGTCGCAGCAGTTGCGCCAGTCCGAGGCCGAAGTCCTGGCGCTGAAGGCCGATCTCGGCTTCTTCGAGCGCCTGCTGCCGACCGCGGGCGATGGCCTCGCGGTGCGGGCGCTGCAAGCGGAGCCGGTCCAGCCGGGGCAGTTGCGCTACCAGTTGCTGATCATGCAAAGCGGGCGCGCGCCGGCCGAATTCAAGGGCCGCTACGAGTTCCAGCTGGCCGGCACGCTCGACGGCAAGCCCTGGACCTTCACCCCGCAACCGGCACAACGTGCACTAGCGCTCAAACAGTACGCGCGCGTCGAAGGCATGCTCGACCATCCGGATACTGCCGTGGTAAAAAGTGTTCAGGTTCGTGTGCTCGATGGCAGTGGCGGCGTGCGTGCCAGCCAGACCGTCAAGTTGTGAAGAACAAGGGTGCTGAAATGAAATTCTTGAAGAAACAGCCGCCGATCCGCAGCCTCATCGGCGAGGGCACGGTGGTCCACGGCGAGGTGCGCTTCGAAGAGGGGCTGCGCATCGACGGCGAGGTTCATGGGGACGTGACGGCGGTCGGCGAGGGCCACCACACGCTGCTCGTCATCAGTGAGAAAGCCCGCGTGCACGGGAAGGTCAAGGGCGGCCATGTGATCATCAACGGTAGCGTTGTCGGGCCGGTGGAGTGCGACGGCTTGCTCGAGTTGCAGCCCAAGGCGCGCATCGAAGGCGATGTGCGTTACGGTACGATCGAGATGCACCAGGGCGCCGGCATCGACGGCGAGGTGCGAACGATCAAGCCGAGCGAGGAGCGGCCGGCCTTGAAACTGGCGGCCGCCAGCCAAATGTGAATCTGGTGAGACTGAACGAGGACGACAGACCATGAACGCCATAGCCGAACCCCTGGCCCCCGCTGCCGGCGAGATGCCGCTGCCGCTGGTCTTCACCGACAGCGCGGCCGACAAGGTCAAGCAACTGGTCGACGAAGAAGGCAACCCGGATCTGAAGCTGCGCGTCTTCGTGCAGGGCGGCGGCTGCTCCGGCTTCCAGTACGGCTTCACCTTCGACGAGATCGTCAACGAGGACGACACGCCGATGACCAAGAACGGCGTCACGCTGCTGATCGACGCGATGAGCCTGCAGTACCTGATGGGCGCCGAGATCGACTACAAGGAAGATCTGCAAGGTGCGCAGTTCGTGATCAAGAATCCGAACGCCACCAGCACCTGCGGCTGCGGTTCGAGTTTCTCGGCGTAGCGCACGGGACTCGACGTCGACAAAAAAGGCCGCCTGCGGGCGGCTTTTTCATTGGCCCGGGTACAAAGCGCCGAGCAGCCGCGGGCCTCTCGCGCCGGTGGCTTCGGCGAGGTTGCCGGGCAGGCGCTGGATGAAGCGGTGCGCCAACCAAGCGAACGCCGCGCCTTCGACCTGATCGACCGGCACGCCGAGTTCGTCCGTGGTGCCGATGCGCATCCGCGGAAGGCGCTGCGCGAAGCCGCGCATCAAGTGCGCGTTGCGTGCGCCGCCACCGCAGACGAAAAGCGCCGCGGTCTGCGGCGCGTGCCGTTCGAGGTCGCGCGCCACGGACTCGACAGTGAGCGCGGCCAACGTCGCCTGCACGTCGACCGCTGCGACGCCGGCGACCCGCGCATCGAGCCAGCTCATGTTGAACAGATCGCGCCCGGTGCTCTTCGGCGGCGGCAGATCGAAATAGGGTTCGGCCAGCAGCGCAGCCAGCAGCGGCGCGTGCACCTGGCCGCTGGCCGCCCACCGGCCGTCATCGTCGAACGGTTGCCGCAAATGGCGCTGGCACCAGCCATCGAGCAGCGCGTTGGCCGGCCCGCAGTCGAAACCGGTGACGGCCCGGCCCGGTGCGAGCAGCGTCAGGTTCGAGATGCCGCCGAGATTGAGCACGGCGCGCGTGTCCTCGGCGTGGCCGAAGACCGCCGCATGAAAACCCGGCGCCAACGGCGCGCCCTGACCGCCGGCGGCGACATCGCGGCTGCGCAGATCGCAGACGACGTCGATGCCCGTCAGCTCGGCGAGCAGCGCGCCGTCGAGCAACTGCGCGCTGTAGCCGGCGTCGGGCCGGTGGCGCACGGTCTGACCGTGCGCGCCGGTCGCGCGCACGTCACGCGCCACCGTGCCGCTGTCGAACAGCAGCGCGTTGACGACCGAGGCATAGGCGTGCGCGACACCTTGCGCGGCCACCGCTGCGCGGTGCAACTCGTCGCCGCCGGGGCTGTTGAGCGCCAGCAACTCGTCGCGCAGCGAAGCGACGAAGGCCTCGTGACGGTGGCCGCGCAGCTTCAGTGCGCCGCCGTCGTCGATGTCGATCAGCACACCATCGACACCGTCGAGCGACGTGCCCGACATCAGGCCGATGTAGCGCACCGCGCTACTCGGCGCGGCCGCGGGCGCCGACCAGGGTATCGGCAACGTCGAGCTGCGCCTGAAGCGCGCTCGCCAGCGCGGCGAACTCGGCCTTCGATGCGGCCGGCAATGTCAGTGTTTCGCTGGCCTTGGCGATGCGCAGGGGATCCTGGTGGTCGCCATTGACGCGGAACTCGAAGTGCAGGTGCGGTCCGGTGGACCAGCCGGTGGAGCCGACAGCGCCGATACGCACGCCCTGCTCGACGCGCTGGCCGTTCCTCACGTCGATGCGCGACAGGTGCGCGTACAACGTGCTGCGGTCGTTGGTGTGCTTGATCTTGATGACGTTGCCGTAGCCGCCCTGACGGCCGGCGAACTCGACCACGCCGTCGCCGACGCTGCGCACCGGCGTGCCGGTGGGCGCGGCGTAGTCCACGCCGAGGTGGCGGCGCCAGGTCTGGTGGATCGGATGAAAGCGCATGGCAAAGCCCGAGGTCACGCGCGAGAACTCCATCGGGCTGGCGAGGAACGCGCGTCGTTTGCTTTGTCCGGCCAAATCGAAGTACGCGCCGCGGCCGTCGCTGCCGCGGTACCAGACGGCCTGATGCGTCTTGCCGGCATTGACGAACTCGGCAGCGAGCACGCGGCCGGTGCTCTGGCCCCAGCCCACGGCCTCGCCGTCGGCCGTCATCGATTCATAGACGACGCTGAAGGTGTCGCCGCGACGCAGCTCGCGGTGCATGTCGATGTCGGCGGCGAAGATCTCGGCGATCTGGATGGCGATCGCGTCGGGCACGCGGGCTTCATCGCTGGCGGCGAACAGCGAACTCTTGATCGTGCCGCTGGCCAGCTTGACTTGCGACTGCAGCGCCGCGCTCTCTTCACGCACCGAGAGCTTGTCGTCGGCGTTGCGGCTGACGACCAGGCGCGTGAAGTGCGTCGCCAGTTGTTCGGTCGCCTGCGCGGGCATGCGGCCGACCAGCTCCTGCAGCGAGCCATCGACGCGCGCGCGCACCTGCACGCTGCGGCCGCCGCGGCCATCGAACAGGCGCTTGACCGCAGGCTCGTCGCGCAGCGCCGCGACGGCGGCTGCATCGGTCACGCCCAGGCGACGCAGCACCGACGGCAGCGAATCGCCTGCGCGCGTGGTGTCGTTGAAGGAGAGGTCGACGCGGTGCGCCGCCAGCGCTTCGAGCTGCGGCTCGGCCGGTTCGGCGAACACGATTTCGGTGATCAGGCGCTGCGGCAAGTTCGACGCGTCCGGCGCCAGCGGCGCCACGGCGAACGCCGCCACGCCCACACCCGCCAGCAACGCGGCCGCGGCGCCGACGAGCGCGCGGTGGTGTCGGGTGACAAAGCCCTTTGCGGCGGTGGTGGTCTGTTCGAACGGTCCCAACGGCTTGGCTCGTGCTGAAGCGGCGCCGACGGCACCTTAAGATGACTGCTGTTTTGCCGCGGCGCGCTGCCCGAGCACAACCGCAACAAACGTGACTCGATTCTACGAGGGGTGCTCTCGGCGCCGCCCGTGAGAAACCCCCGCAAGCCACTCAGACCATGTCAGCGAACGTGACAGAAACCAAGATCACCCATCCCGTCACGGACGCCGTGCGCGACGCCATGGCGACCAGCCAGCGCGGCTGCGAAGAGCTGCTGCCCGAAGGCGAATGGCTGGCCAAGCTGGCGCGCTCGGCGGCCACCGGCGTGCCGCTGCGCATCAAGTTCGGTCTCGACCCGACGGCGCCGGACCTGCACCTCGGCCACACGGTCGTGTTCACGAAGATGCGCCAGTTGCAGGACCTCGGCCACACGGTGATCCCGCTGATCGGCGATTTCACGTCGATGATCGGCGACCCGTCCGGCCGCAACAGCACGCGCCCGCCGCTGACGCGCGAGCAGATCGCGGCCAACGCGCAGACCTACCTCGAGCAGATCGGCCTCGTGCTCGACATCGGCAAAGCCGAAGTCCGCCACAACAGCGAGTGGAGCGACCCGCTCGGTGCGCGCGGCATGATCACGCTTGCCGCGAAGTACACGGTGGCGCGCATGATGGAGCGCGACGATTTCTCGAAGCGCTTCGCCGCCGGCACGCCGATCAGCGTGCACGAGTTTCTCTATCCGCTGATGCAGGGCTACGACTCGGTGGCGCTGAAGAGCGACCTCGAACTCGGCGGCACCGACCAGAAGTTCAACCTGCTGATGGGGCGGCATCTGCAGATCGAGGCCGGCCAGGAGCCGCAGTGCATCCTGACGATGCCGCTGCTGGAAGGCACCGACGGCGTGGACAAGATGTCGAAGTCGAAGAACAACTACATCGGCATCACCGAGCCCGCGAACACGATGTTCGCCAAGCTGCTGTCGATCAGCGACGAGCTGATGTGGCGCTGGTACCTGCTGCTGTCGTGGCGGCCCGAAGCCGAGATCGCTGCGCTGCGCGTCGATGTCGCACAGGGTCGCAATCCGAAAGACGCCAAGGTCATGCTGGCCAAGGAGATCGTCAGCCGCTTTCACAGCGCCGCCGCGGCCGAGGCCGCCGAGCAGGACTTCATCAACCGCTCGCGCGGCGGCGTGCCCGACGACATCACCGAGGTCTCGCTGGCCGGCGCGCCGCTGGCCATCGCCCAGCTGCTCAAGCAGGCCGGCCTCGTGCCCTCGACCAGCGAAGCGATGCGCATGATC
>CADEEN010000124.1 GCA_902826345.1 uncultured Burkholderiales bacterium
CGCCGGTGCCCTGCGATATAGTGAATCGCATCATGTTCGACGTGCTGGTCTATCTGTACGAAACCTACTGGCGCCCGGACGCGTGCCCCGACCACGCGCAGCTCACGCGCAAGCTCTCGGCAGCCGGTTTCGAGAGCGATGAAATCCAGGAAGCGCTGGTCTGGCTCGACGGCCTGGCCGGCGCGGCCGAGAGCTACAGCGGGCAGCAAAGCGCGACGGCGCTGCGCGTGTACTCACCGGCCGAACACGAGCGGCTCGGCGAAGAGTCGATCGGCTTCATCAGCTTTCTCGAATCCGCCGGCGTGCTGCCGCCGCCGATGCGCGAGATGGTGGTCGACCGCGCGATGGCTGTCGGCGCGAACCCGATCGACCTCGAAGACCTGAAGGTCATCGTGCTGATGGTCTTCTGGAGCCTGGGCGAAGAGCCCGATGCGCTGATCCTCGACGAGCTCTTCGTCGCCCCCGAAGAGCGGGTGGTGCATTAGGCGTCGAAGGCGCACCACCAAGCACGGCCTTCAGGCCGTGTTTCGTTCTAGTTGAGCAACCTCGCCGGGTCGGCGTCGATCTTCGCCAGCGCCGTGCGCGTCGCGCGCACCGTCAGCGCCTCTTCCTGCGCCGGCAGCAGCAGCCCCGCTTGCAGGTAAGACGCCAGACGGTTCTGCTCGAACAGCAGGCATCTGCCGGTCGAGGTGACGAACAGCGTCAGGTGGCGGCGCGCGCCCTGCCACGCCAGTTGCACGGCCATCGTCTTGTCGCCGTACTCGAGCATGTACCAGCTGCCGACCTGCAGCTCCTTGGCCCACGACAGCATCGCCGGCGTCGGCATCGAGCCGCCTTCGCCGACGACTTCCATCGCGTTGCTGTCGTCGCCCGACAGGTCCAGCATCAGCGTCTCGTCCAGTTGCACATCGCCGGCCTCGGGCAGCATCTCTTCGAGCGCTTCGAGGCGCTCGCGCAGTTCTTCGAAACGCTCGGGCGGAATCGCCGCAGCCTTGGCGCTGAAGGCCGCGGCCAGCGACTCGTTCAAGGCGCGGATGTGCTCGTCGCGCTTGTCGGCCGGCACGCCGGCCGACTCCATGCCGTCGCGCAGTTTCTTCAGCAGCGGCGGCAGCTTGCGGATGACCTCGGCACGCTCCTCGCGCGTCACCTTGGCGCCGGCCGACCAGACCAGATCGACCGCCGCCGAACGCACGCTCTTCGTCGCGTCGCTCTGTGCGCCGTTGCGCAGCGCGGTGATGGCCATGACGTCGGCCCAGACCTGGAACAGGTACTGGCGCACGCCCTCCTGCACCGGCACTTCGTTGAGCAGCTTGCGCAGCTCGATCGTGTACTGGATGGCCAGCGTTTCGCGCTGCTCGACCTGCTGCGCCAGCGACACGCCCTTCTTGGTGATCTCGTTCTCGCTCTTGAAGTAGTTCTCGAGGAAACGCTCGAACTCGGTGAGCACCGTCTGGAAGACGCGCCGCCCGGTGTCCGGATACGCCTCGACGACCTGCACGACGCGCTTGATCTCGCCTTCGAGCGCGCCGGCGATCGCTGCCGCCGAACTCTCGAAGCCCATGACGCAGGCGCCCATGCGGTCGATCAGACGCCGTGCCGGGTGGTCGATGGTGGCGAAAAAGTCGGGCTCGCCGACGGCCACGCGCAGCACCGGCATTTGCAGACGCGCGAACCAGACGCGCAACGCCGGCGGGATGCGCTCTTCGGTCAGGATGCTCTGGAACAGCAAGGCGACGATCTCGATCGTCGCCCGCTCGGCCGGCGTCTCCGCGGCGCGCTTCAGGGCCTGCTTGCGCGCCTGCAACTCTTCGAGCAGCGCCGGCGAGACGGTAGGCGCATTGGCGTCCTTGCCCTCAGCGGCGATCAACCGGCGCTGCACGCCCTGCTGCGCGTGGCCGATGGCCTGCGTCAGCGCCGGCGACACGGTGCGCGTGCCGACGTTGGTGGTCTCGGCAAACGCCGGCACCTGGCGCTCGATCATGCGGTTCAGTCGCTGCAGCACCGCGGTCGCGTTGTCGCTGACCTCGCTCGTGGCTGCTGCGCCGGCGCCGCTGCGCGTCATCAGGCGCGTCTCTTCGCTGACGGCGCCGGTGTAGCCGCTGGCCGCGGTAGCGCCGCGCGTGCGCCGGATCAGCGGACGCAGGTCGATCTCGGCCAGCACGCGGTTTTCGACCAGCATGCTGTTGGCTTCGTGATAAGCCTCCTGCGCCAGCGTCGACAGCTCCTCGTTCAACACCGGCTGCACGTCGCGCAGCGTGGCGTCCGGCAAGCCGCACTCCGTCCAGGCATCGACGACGATGCGCGCCAGCACATGGGCGCGCAACAGGTCGTTGGCATCGAGCTCCTCGCGTCGCTCGAGCAGCGCGACGCGGGCGCGCAGGTCATGGACCTCGGAGCCGGCGCGGTCCATGATGGCCAGCGCCAGGCGCGAACTGGTGATCTCGCGCTCGATGGTCACGTCTTCGACCAGCGACAGCTTGAGCTTGGCGCCGCCCTTGGTGCTGCCGCTGCCTGAGCCGGCAGGCGCCGCGCCCGAGTGCAGCGCGTCCTGCAATGCCGCCACCATGCCCTGGTGCCAGGCCGAGCTGCGCTGGCGCAGCTCGGCCACCAGATCGCGGATGCGCTGCAACTGCCAGGCGTCGGTCGTCGTCGTCGTACTGCGCTCGGGCGACGCCGACCAGTTGGCGATGAAATTGATCAGCGTCGGCAGGCCCTTGACCAGCTCCTCGGTGTACACGCGCCGCGCCTGATAGGCCAAGCTGGCTGCATCGCCGACAGTCGCCATGGGTGCGTGGTGGAGAGGAGGAAAAGAGGCCGCAGGTGTTGCAGAGACTCTACACCAGGGCCCCGTTTTTCAGACCACAGCGCCGGCGTTCGGGTCGTTCGGATCGCCGCCCTTTGCGGAAGCCTTCACGAGGTCTTCGCGTTTGACGCGCAGCCACATGACGATAGCCGCGGCGACGAATACCGAAGAATAGATGCCGAACAGGATGCCGATGGTCAGCGCCAGTGCGAAGTGGTGCAGCGTCGGCCCGCCCCAGATCAGCATCGACACGACCATCATCAGCGTCGAGCCGTGGGTGATGATGGTGCGGCTGATCGTGCTCGTGATCGCGTGGTCGATGACCTGCGGCGTGTCGAGCTTGCGCCAGCGGCGGAAGGTCTCGCGGATGCGGTCGAAGATGACCACCGACTCGTTGACCGAGTAGCCCAGCACCGCCAGGATCGCCGCCAGCACCGGCAGCGAGAACTCCCATTGGAAAAAGGCGAAGAAGCCGAGGATGATGATCACGTCGTGCAGGTTGGCGATGATGCCGGCCACCGAGAACTTCCACTCGAAGCGGAAGGCGAGGTAGATCATGATGCCGATCACCGTCACCGCGAGTGCCAGCGCGCCGTCGAGTGCCAGCTCCTCGCCGACGGTCGGGCCGACGAACTCGGTGCGCTGCAGCGTGATCGGCTCGGCCGTGCCGGCGTTGCAGGCCTTGCGCTGCACCTGCTCGCCCTGCGGCGTGGTGTAGCTCTTGTCGGACACCGTGCCGGCTTCGGCCTTGCACAGCTCGGCGAAGACGCTCTGCGCCACCTCGTCCTGCTTCACGCCGCCCTTGAGCGGCAGGCGGATCAGCACGTCGCGCGAGGTGCCGAAGTTCTGCACTTGCGCTTCGCCGTAGCCCAAGGTGTCGACGGTGGCGCGCGTTTTGGCGATGTCGGCCGTCTGCGCGTACGAGACCTCCATCACCGTGCCGCCGGTGAATTCGATCGACGGGTTCAGCCCGCGCGTGACGAGGAAGAAGACCGCGGCGAGGAAGGTGATGAACGAGATCGCGTTCAGCACCAGCGCGTGGCGCATGAACGGGATGTCTTTGGAGATGCGGAAGAACTCCATCGCTCAGGCCTCCGGCGTCACGGCGGTGCCGGGCGTCGCATTGGGCTTCCACACCTGACCGATCGACACGCTCTTCAACTTCTTCTGCCGCCCGTACCAGAGGTTGACCAGCCCGCGCGAGAACACCACCGCCGAGAACATCGAGGTCAGGATGCCCAGGCAATGCACGACCGCGAAGCCCTTGACCGGCCCCGAGCCGAACGCGAACAGCGCCAGTCCGGCGATCAGCGTCGTGATGTTGGAGTCGAGGATGGTGCCCCAGGCGCGCTCGTAGCCGGTTTGAATGGCCAACTGTGGTGCGATGCCCGAGCGCAACTCCTCGCGCACGCGCTCGTTGATCAGCACGTTGGCATCGATCGCCATGCCGAGCGTCAGCGCGATGGCGGCGATGCCGGGCAATGTCAGCGTGGCCTGCAGCATCGACAGCAGCGCCACCAGCAGCGCCAGGTTGAAGGCCAGCGCGACGGTCGAGAAGACACCGAACAACAGGTAGTAGGCGCACATGAAGACGGCGATCGCGGCAAAGCCGTAGGTCACGCTCTTGAAGCCCTTGTCGATGTTCTCGGCGCCCAGGCTGGGGCCGATGGTGCGCTCCTCGATGATCTCCATCGGTGCGGCCAGCGAGCCGGCGCGCAGCAACAGCGCCGTGTCGTTGGCCTCCTGCGTCGTCATGCTGCCGGAGATCTGGAAACGCGCACCGAGCTCGCTGCGGATCACCGGCGCGGTGATGACCTCGCCCTTGCCCTTCTCGATCAGCAGGATCGCCATGCGCTTGCCGACGTTCTCGCGGCTCACGTCACGCATGATGCGTGCGCCCTTGGCATCGACCGTCAGATCGACCTTCGGCTCCTGGTTCTGCGAATCGATGCCGGCCTGCGCGTCGGTCAGGTTGTCGCCGGTCAAGATGACCTGGCGCTTGAGGATCAGCGGCGCGCCGCCGCGCTCGACATAACGTTCGGCGCCGAACGGCACGGGCCCAGAGCCGACCGCGGCCGCGCCGGCTTCGGCGCTGTCGTCGACCAGCCGCATCTCGAGCGTGGCCGTGCGGCCGATGATGTCCTTGGCCTTGGCCGTGTCCTGCACGCCGGGCAGTTGGACGACGACGCGGTCGATGCCCTGCTGCTGGATCACCGGCTCGGCGACGCCGAGTTCGTTGACGCGGTTGTGCAGCGTGGTGATGTTCTGCTTGACCGCCTGGTCCTGGATGCGCCGGCCGGCCTCGGGCTTCAAGGTGCCGACGAGCCGGAAGCCGTCGCCATCCGCACTCTCGACCCACGCCAGATCGGGCAGGTTGTCGGTCAACTCGTTGCGCGCCGCATCGGCCGCGGCGCGGTCACGCACGCGCACATCGACGTTGTTGCCGTCGCGCGTGACCGCGGCGCGGATGCTCCTGTCGCGCAGCAGCGTGCGCGCATCGCCCGACAGCGCCTCGGCGCGCTTGGTCAGCGCCGCCTTCATGTCGACCTGCATCAGGAAGTGCACGCCGCCGCGCAGGTCCAGGCCGAGGTACATCGGCAGCGCGTTGACGCTGGCCATCCACTTCGGCGAGCGCGACACGAGGTTCAGCGCGACGATGTACGGCGCATCGTTCGGGTCGGCGATCAGCGCCTTGGCGATCGCGTCACGCGCCTTCAGCTGCGTGTCGGTATCGGCGAAACGCGCCCGCACCGACGTGCCTTCGAGCGCCACGAAATCGGCGTTGACACCAGCCGACTTCAGCGCTTCCTGCACGCGGCCGACCAGCGCCTGATCGACCTTCACCGTCGGCTTGGCGGAAGACACCTGCACCGCCGGCGACTCGCCGAAAAAGTTCGGCGCCGTGTAGAGCGCACCGACGACGAGCGCGACCAGGATGATCGCGTACTTCCACCACGGGTATCGGTTCACGGGAAGCCGCGCTTACTTGATCGTGCCCTTGGGCAGCACCTGCACGATCGCCGTGCGCTGCACCATCAGCTCGCCGTTGCCGGCCTCGATCGAGACATAAGACTCGCCGAGTTTTGTGACCTTGCCGAGCAGGCCGCCGGCGGTGACGACCTCGTCGCCCTTGGCCAGCGCCTCGATCATCGCCTTGTGCTCCTTCTGCCGCTTCATCTGCGGGCGGATCATGATGAAGTACAGCACGACGAACATCAGCACCAGCGGCGCCAGCGTGATCAGCGTCGATTCGGTGCCGCCCGCGGCAGGGGCGGGCGCGGCTTGGGCGTAGGCGTTGGAGATGAACACGGGTGGATCCTTGTGAGTCGGCATGAAATGCGGCAGTTGCGGCCGCGGCGGCACGTTTGCAAGACACGCCTCGCCGAGGGTTGCCCCGGGTGGCGGCGGTGCCGAAAAGAGCGGGCGATTCTAGTGCATGGGGCCGTGCGGCTACGATGGCTCGAACCATGAAGACCCTTCGCATCGCCGTCATCGGCGCCGGCCCCGTGGGGCTGGCGCTGGCGCTGCTGGCGGCGCGTCAGTTGCCGGGCGCGCAGATCACGCTGTTCGACGCGCGGCCGGCCGATCGCAACGTCTCGGCCGACCCGCGCACGCTGGCGCTGTCGCTCGGCAGCATCCAGTTGCTGCAGCGCCTGGACGCGTGGGACGGCGCGCGGGCCGAGCCGATCCGCGAGGTCTGGGTGTCGCAGCAGTCGCCGGTGCTGGCGGTGCCGGGCTGGCTCGGCGAGCCGCGGGTGCGGCTGTCGGCTGCGGACATGGCCGTGCCGATGCTCGGCGCGGTGCTCGCCTACGGCGCGCTGGTGGCGCCGATGCAGCGCGCTTGGGAGGCCGTCGCCGCGAGTGAGCCGTCACGCTTGACGAGCCGCTTCGGCACACCGGTCAACGCGCTCAAGGACTTGGTGGACGGTGTCGAAGTCGATGCCGGCGTCGCCGAAGCGTTCGATGTCGCCGTCGTCGCCGAAGGCGGCGTCTTCGGTGAGCAGAAGGCGCTGGCCGACCTGAGCAGTGACTATCGGCAAGACGCGTGGGTGGGCACGGTCACACTCGACGGCGGCCGGCCCGGCCTGGCTGTCGAGCGCTTCACGCGCCACGGACCGGCGGCGCTGCTGCCCCTGCACAGTGGCAAGACCTCGGCGCTGGTCTGGTGCGTGCCTCGCAACGAAGACCCGGTGCGTGACCTCGACGACGCGCAGCGCGTGGCGGTGCTCAACACCGTCTTCGAGCCCGGCGTCGGCCACATCGCGGCGGTGTCGCCGCTGAAGTGCTTTGCGCTCGGCCTGTCGGCGCAGCGTAGCCTCGTCCGTGGCCGTCAGGTGCGCATCGGCAACGCGGCACAGACGCTGCATCCCGTTGCCGGCCAGGGCCTGAACCTCGGCCTGCGCGACGCCTTCGCGCTGGCCAGCGCGCTGCGCGACGCCAGCGACCGCAGCCGCACATCACCGAGCCTCGACGCCGCGTTGTCGCGCGTGGCCTGGCAACGCGCGCCCGACCGCTGGGCGCTGATCGCCACCACCGACTTCCTCGCCCGCAGCTTCACCTGGAACGCGCCGGGTCTGGACACGCTGCGCGGCGTCGGCTTGGCGGTGCTCGACAGACTGCCGTTCGTCAAAGACGCGCTGGCGCGGCAGATGATGTTCGGCCGCCGCTGAACAGCATGTTGATATATATTGGCGTATCCCTGTCTACCGAGGCGCCGTGATGTCACTCGTCCTGACTCAGGTTTATCTCGAACCCCAGCAGAAGAAGGCCCTGGCCGCCAAGGCCAAGGCCACCGGCCGCAAATCGTCCGATCTGATGCGCGAGGCGGTCGATGCGCTGCTGCTCGGCGTCAACACCAGCGAACTGCATCAACTCGACGCCGCCACTCGGCGAGCCGAAATTGACTTGAAAGCGACGGTCAAGGCGCTCGATGCGAACGCCAAGGCGCATCGATCTTTCATGGCCGAAATGACCAAGCTGCGAGACGCAGCCAAGTGAGCATCCTCGCCGACGTCCTCGACCGTCTCTCGGGCATCGGCGCAGTGCGTGAACGCGTGTCCGATCTGACGAGCCAGCTCGCCGACATGCGCAAGGTCATGGTCGAGCAGCAGAAAGACATCGCCGGCCTGCAAGGCCAATTGCGTGCCTTGATCCAGATGCAGTCGTCGCGCCAGAAATAGCTACAAGCGCCGGTGCTGCAACGCCGGCAACTGAGCGCGCACGGCAGCCAGCTTCGTCGCATCGACATCGGCGATCACCACGCCCTCGCCCTCGGCCTGCACCGCCAGCACCTCGCCCCAGGGATCGACGACCATGCTGTGGCCCCAGGTGCGGCGGCCGTTCTCGTGCCTGCCGCCTTGCGCGGCGGCGAGCACGTAGCACTGGTTCTCGACCGCGCGCGCGCGCAGCAGCAGCTCCCAATGCGCGCGGCCCGTCGTGTAGGTGAAGGCGGCCGGGATCGACAACACATCGCACGGCGGCGTGCACAGCGCTCGGTACAGCTCCGGGAACCGCAGGTCGTAGCAGACCGAGAGGCCGACGCGCAAACCGCCCGCCTGCACCGTCACCGGCTCGCTGCCGGCCTCGAGCACGCGCGCTTCGTCGTAGCTCTCGCGCTCGTTGGCGTAGCGGAACAGGTGGATCTTGTCGTAGCGCGCCGCCAGCGTGCCATCGGGCGCGAAGACGCAGCAGGCGTTGCGAGCGCGCTGCGGGGTGTCGCAACGCAGCGGCAGCGTGCCGCCGATCAGCCACAGGCCGTGTTGCTTGGCCTGCTGCGAAAGAAAGGTCTGGATCGGTCCGTCGCCCGGCGCCTCGGCATGCGCGAGCTTGTCGGTGTCGCGCTGGCCCATCAGGCAGAAGTATTCCGGCAGCGCAGCGAGCTGCGCGCCTTGCTGCGCGGCTTGGGCAATCAAACGCGCCGCCGTGTCGAGGTTGCGATCGACGTCGGGCGTGGACACGGTTTGCAGCGCGGCGATCTTCATGTCGGACCCTTCGGCGATGACGCCGCCGCCGGCGCATCGAGGTCCGGCAACGGCGCATCGAGCTTGCGCTCCACCCGCTCGACCTTCGGCTCGGCCCACGAGCCCTGCACCGTGAACTCGCGCGTGCTCGCCGCCATCAGCGGCCGGCGCAAAAACAGCTGGGCGACGAAGCTGCCCAGGCCGACCGCCGGGTTGATCACCGCGTAAGCGAGCGACGCCGTGCCGGCATTGATCTCGGGCACGACAACGGCGCGCAGGTCCTGCGTCTCGTGCTGAAGATCGACGCTGCCCTCCATCAGCACGGCCGCCTGCACGCCGCGCAGGCGCAGGTTGCGCGTCGCCACCACGCCGTTGTCGATCGTGGCGTCGCCGCTGACGTTGTCGAAGGCAAAACCTTCCTGGAACACATCGCGGAAGTCGAGCACCAGCCGCCGCGGCAGCGATTGCAGGCTGAGCACCGACAACAGCCGCGCCGCACCCGGCCCGGCCTTGAGAAACTGGCCGTTGTCCAGGGCGATGTTGAGCTTGCCGTCGAGGCTGGGCACATGAAACGCCAGCGGCGAGCCGGCCCACGACACCTGGCCGCCGACACGGCCCTTGCCGCCACGCAGCGTGCCGGCAAAACCCAGGCGCTCGAGGAAGGCGCCGCTGTCAGCCAGGTCGAGCTTGAAGTCCATCACCATGCGCGGCGACGCGCCGGCCTGCCACTGGCCGCTGCCGCTGAGTTGCGCCTCGGGGTTGGTCAGCGCGAGCTTGTTCAAGCGCCACTCGCGCGCGCCGCGGCCCGCGCCTTCCAACTCGACGCGGCCGAGCTTCTTGCCGCGCAACTCGAAGTTGTCGATGACGATGTCGAGCGCCGGCACCGTCTCGGGCGCTTCGGCCAACAGGTTTTCCACGCTGCTGGCTTCGGCGGGCGGCAGCGCCAGCCGCGCGAGCCGCGCGTACACGCGGCCCGGCCGCGCGGCGTCTGCGCCGGCGCGGTACTCGACGTAGCCCGCCAGTTGCTCGGCATCGACGTTGCCGCGCCAGGTGCCGCTGCCGTCCTGGCTGACGCCGAGCACGAGGTTGTTCAGACGCCGGCCGCCGGAGACGACGGACTGCGCGCGCAGCGCCACCACACGCGGCAGGTAGCCGCTGGCGTCGCCGCCCGCGGCGGGCGTCGCGGTGCCGCCACGCGCGCTGCCTTGGCCCGCAGCCGCCTGCCAGGCATCGCCATCGACATCGCCCAGCGCCAGCACCGCATGCACGCCGCGATCGGGCAGCGACGGCGCCGCTTCCTGCACGCCGACCGCGCCACGCGTGACGATCGGTTCACCGTCGTCGCGCGACAGGTCGCGCTGGTAGTGCGCCGACAGCACCTCGCCGAGCTCGACGCGCAGGCTGTCGCGCAGCGGGCCGTCGGCGGTGATGCGCGTTTCCACACGCAGCGGCCACGAACTCTCGGCGGCCTTCTTCAGCGGCTGCGGCAGGTTCAACGCCAGCCCGGTGAGCGGGCTGGTCAGCGTGAACTCGCTGCGCCCGCGCACGAAGCCCAGCGCCAGGCGGTATGGCGTCTGTCCCGAGGCCGAGGCGGCGAGCCGGGCCAGCGCGCCGAGCTCGGGCGCGCCGCGCAGCGCTTCGGCCGTGGCCACGCCCTGGCCGTTGAAGCGCAGGCCGCCGTCCTGCTGCGTGCCGCCGTCGAACGTGGCCTCGCCGCCCATCACGCGCGCCGAGGCGCCGGCGACGCTGAAGCCCTTCTGCGTGAAGCTGATGCGCGCCTTGGCCGCAGCCAGCAGCGGCATCTCGCGCGTCAGGCGCCC
>CADEEN010000125.1 GCA_902826345.1 uncultured Burkholderiales bacterium
CCGCGCGTGGCGCCGCTGGTGCACGAGGCGCGCGCGCTCGGCGTGCGTGTGAGCCTGTTCATGGACGCCGATCCGCAAGCGATGGCGCATGTGGCGGCCATCGGCGCCGACCGCGTCGAGCTCTACACCGAGCCCTATGCGGCGGCGCACGGCACCGCTGAGCAAGGTCTTCAACTCGCGCGTTACGCTGCCGCCGCCAACGCCGCGCTCGCCGCCGGCCTGGGCATCAACGCCGGCCATGATCTCAACCGCGCCAACCTCACCGACTTCCTTCGCGCCGTGCCCGGTGTGCAAGAGGTCTCGATCGGCCACGCGCTGATCGCCGATGCGCTCGAGTTCGGCTACACCGAAACCGTGCGCGACTACCAGCGCTGCATACAAAGAGCCTACGCGGTTTGATCTACGGCATCGGCACCGACATCTGCGACATCACGCGCATTGCCAAGGCGCTCGAGCGGCATGGCGAGCGATTTGCGCAGCGGGTTCTCGGCCTGCACGAGATCGAAGTCTTTCGCGCGCGTCGCGCCAAAGTCGAGGCCCGCGGCATCGCTTACCTCGCCACGCGCTTCTCGGCCAAGGAAGCCTTCTCCAAAGCCATCGGCCTGGGCATGCGCTCGCCGATGACCTGGCAGAACTGCGAGATCGTCAAGGCGGCGAGCGGCAAGCCCGAGATTCGCCTGCACGGCGCGTTGCGCGATTGGTTCTCGGCGCGCGGCCTCGTCGCGCAGGTCAGCGTCAGCGATGAAAGCAGCTACGCTTGCGCCTTCGTCGTCGTCGAACAAAACACAACACGCCATGAGTGACGCCTCCCCGCTGATCATCGACATCGCAGGCACCGCGCTGACCGACGCCGACCGCATGCGATTGCAGCACCCGCTCGTCGGCGGCCTGATCTTCTTCGCCCGCAACTGGCAAGACCGGCGCCAGCTCACCGCGCTGTGCGCCGACATCAAGACCGTGCGCGAAGACCTGCTGGTCTGCGTCGATCACGAAGGCGGCCGCGTGCAGCGTTTCCGGAGCGACGGCTTCACGCACCTGCCGCCGATGCGCGCGCTCGGCGAGCTGTGGATGAAGGATGCGCTCGCCGCCACCGACGCCGCCACCGCCTGTGGTCACGTGCTGGCCAGCGAGTTGCGCGCCTGCGGCGTGGACTTCTCCTTCACGCCGGTGCTCGATCTCGACCACGGCCCGTCGGGCGTCATCGGCGACCGCGCCTTCCACCGCGATGCGCGCGTGACGACGATGCTGGCCAAGAGCGTCATGCACGGCCTGCTGCAAGCCGGCATGGCCGCGTGCGGCAAGCACTTCCCCGGCCACGGTTTCGTCGCCGCCGATTCGCATGTCGACGTGCCGGTGGACAAGCGGCCGCTGAAAACGATCCTTGCCGACGATGCCGCGCCGTACGGCTGGTTGTCTACCAGCTTGCAGAGCGTGATGCCCGCGCATGTGATCTACCCCAAGGTCGATGCGCGCCCAGCCGGTTTCTCACCGCGCTGGCTGCAAGACATCCTGCGTTCGCAACTCGGCTTCACCGGCGCCATCTTCAGCGACGACCTGAGCATGGAAGGCGCACGCCGCATCGATGGCAGAGACGTGAGCTACGCCGAAGCCGCCGCGGTGGCGCTCAACGCCGGCTGCGACATGGTGCTGCTGTGCAACCAGAGCGTAGATGGCGGCGCCGCGGTCGATGAGCTGATCGATGGCTTGCAACGTGCGGTCGATGCCGGCCGCGTCGAGCTCTCTGCACAGAGCGACGCGCGCCGCCTGGCGCTGCTGCCGAAAACGCCGCCGCTGGCCTGGGACGATCTGATGCACGACCCGGTGTATCGGCACGCGCTCGACCGATTGCCGTGACGCCGCCGCTCGGGGACAAGCGGAACAACGACGCCGCGCGCCGCCGCCTGCAGATGGCGGACATCGCACGCCTGGCCGGCGTGTCGGTGTCCACCGTGTCGCGCGCGTTGAACGGCAGCGAACTGGTCAATGCCGAAACGCGAGAGCGCATCGCCACGCTGGCGCGCGAGCTCAACTACAGCATCAACCTCGGCGCGAAGAACCTGCGGCTGCAGCGCAACCACACCATCGCCGTCGTCATCCCGTACGACGCGGTCTCGCGCCAGCACATCACCGACCCGTTCTTCCTCTCGATCCTCGGCGGACTGGCCGACGCCATCACTGACCGCGGCTACGACATGCTCCTGTCGCGCGTCGATGCCGAGAACCTCGACGCCGTGGCGCGCCTCGTCGATTCGGGCACCGCGATCGGCGTGGTGCTGATCGGCCAGTGGCGGCACCACGATCAGCTGAACCAGCTCGCGGCGCGCAAGCTGCCGATCGTCGTCTGGGGCGCGCAGTTGCCGCAGCAGATGTATTGCACCGTCGGCGGCGACAACGTTCGCGGCGGGCGCCTGGCGGCCGAGCATCTGCTGCAGCAGGGCCGCAAGCGCATCGTCTTTCTCGGTGACCCGCAACTGCCTGAAGTGGGGCAGCGCCTGGCGGGTTACCGCGCCGCACTCGTCGCCGCCAAGGTCGCGCCGCGCGCCGAGCTTGAATTGGCCGTGCCGTTCGAAGTCGGCGCTGCACGGGCAGCGGTGGCGTCGCTGCTCGATCGCAAGATCGCGTTCGACGCCGTCATCGGCTGCTCCGATCTGCTGGCCATCAGCGCGATGCAGGTTCTGCGCGAACACGGTCGCGACGTGCCGCGCGACGTGGCGGTCGTCGGCTACGACGACATGCCGCTGACCAACTACTGCGATCCGCCGCTGTCGTCGGTGCACCAGCCGGTGCCCGAAGCCGGCATGCAGTTGGTCGACGCCTTGTTGGCGATGCTGCATGGCCAGGTCGCCGCGCCGCGCTTGTTGCCCGTGGAGTTGGTGATCCGGCGCAGCTCTGCTGCCTGAGAGCTGCTTCCTTTCAGCAACTCTTGCAGTCGATTGCAGCACTGCGATGTTGCCTTCATGCATCCGGTTGGTGTTTCCCCTGCATTGCAATCGATTGCATAGACAGCAGAATGCGCCCGTCCGATGCGTGCGCCCAGCGCCGTGTCGTGCGCGCCGATCCGCTCACCGACTGCTCGCCGAATTCTCAAGAGGAGACACCCATGACCCGTTGCCCCGCCACCCTGAAGCCCCTGGCCGTTGCCGCATCGCTGGCGCTGCTGACGCTGGCCGGCGCGCATGCGCAGACCGCAGCGCCTGCAGCGGAGCCCGCCAAGACCGCCGAAGACGCCAACGACACGCTGAAGATGGAGCGCATCGTCGTCACTGGCACCAGCACCGCGCGCACGAAGATGAAGTCGAGCGTCTCGGTGTCCACGCTCGATCCGGACCAGATCCAGAAGTCGGGCGCGGCGAGCGCGGCCGAAGTGCTGCGCAGCGTCCCCGGCATCCGCGCCGAAGCCAGCGGCGGTGAAGGCAACGCCAACATCACGGTGCGCGGTGCGCCGATCTCCGCCGGCGGCTCGCGCTACCTGCAGCTGCAGGAAGACGGTCTGCCGGTGCTGCTGTTCGGCGACATCGCGTTCGGCACGCCCGACCAGTTCGTTCGTGTCGACGGCATGCTCGATTCGGTGCAGGCCATCCGCGGCGGCTCGGCCTCGACGCTGGCCACCAACTCGCCGGCCGGCATCGTCAACTTCATCAGCAAGAGCGGCCAGATCGGTGGCGGCAGCGCCGGGCTCACCGTCGGTCTCGACCACCGTCAGGCGCGCCTGGACTTCGATCTCGGCGGCCGGCTCGGCGCGAAGACGCGCTTTCAGATCGGCGGCTTCCAGCGCATCGGTGAAGGCCCGCGCGACAGCAACGTGACGCTCGAAGACGGCGGCCAGGTGCGCATGAACCTGACGCAGGAGTTCGACGGCGGCTTCGTGCGCGTCAGCTTCAAGCACCTCGACGACAAGACGCCGACGTACCTGCCGGTGCCCGTGCGCCTGTCCGGCAACAAGATCCAGCAACTGCCCGGCGTCGATCCGCGCACCGCGTTCTTCATCAACAGCAACCTGTCGCAGGACAGCGTGGCCGACCGCAACGGCAACCTCAAGTCGACCGACCCGACCGATGGCCTCGCGGTGAAGAACACCTCGTTCGGCCTCGAGTTGCAGGCCGACGTCGGCAACGGCTTCACGCTGAGTCAGAAGCTGCGCCGCAGCGAAATCAGCGGCCGCTTCATCGGTGCCTTCCCGGCGGGCAGCGCGCCGAGCGATCCGGCCAACGGTGCCAACCAGTACACCGGCGCGGCGCCGGTGTTCTCGATGCACCTGTTCAACACCGCGCTCGACGACCTCGGCAACGTCTTCTCCGAGACGCGCCTGGCCAAGGCCTTCGACCTCGGCGGCGGCAGCAAGCTCACCGCCACCGGCGGCCTGTTCTGGGGCAAGCAGAAAGTGGCCGAGACCTGGTACTGGAACCGCTACAACGTCGAGTTGAAGGGCGAGGGCGCACGCTACCTCGACAACGCCGGCAACCCGAGCAGCGTGCCGGTGGCCGAGGGCACGCAGACCTGGGGCGGCTGCTGCGCTCGCACCTTCGACTTCGAGGTCACCACCGCGGCGCCGTTCGCCGCACTGACCTACGACGCCGGCCCGCTCTCGCTCGACGCCAGCGTGCGTCGCGACACGCAGCGCGGCTCGGGCTCGTACACCTCGGCCACGCGCCTGGGCAACGGCGACCCGAGCCCGACGTTCATCGGCTGGGACGAAGCGGCCCGCGGCAACGTCGGCTACAAATCGTCGGCCACGTCGTACTCGCTCGGCGGCAACTTCGAGTTCAGCCGCACGATGGCCGCGTTCGCGCGCTACAGCAAGGGCTCGTCGTTCGCCGCGGCCGACCGCGTCGTCTTCGGCAACGCCGCGGTGGCGACCGGCTCGCAGCCGTACCCGATCAACGAATTGAAGCAGTTCGAAGCCGGCCTGAAGCTGCGCCAGGGCGCGTTCAGCGGCTTCTTCACCTTCTTCAACGCGAAGACCAAGGAAGACGGCGGCTTCGAGGCGACGACGCAGCAGTACCTCAAAGACAACTACACCGCCAACGGCATCGAGGCCGAACTGGCCTGGCGCGCCGGCCCGTTTGCCGTCAGCGGCGGCGCCACGTTCACCAAGGCCAAGATCGACGGCGGCGCCAACGACGGCAACACGCCGCGCCGTCAGGCCGACTTCGTCTACCAGGTGACGCCGAGCTACAGCACGGGCGCGTTCGAGGTCGGCGCGTCGATTGTCGGCACCACCAAGTCGTACGCGCAGAACGACAACCAGGTCGTGCTGCCGGCGTTCGTCACGGTCAACCCGTTCGCCAGCTACCAGCTGAGCGACAAGCTGTCGGTCTCGCTGTCGGTCAACAACCTGTTCGACAAGGTCGGCTACACCGAGGCGGAAGGGCAGGGCAACCTCGCCAACAACCCGCTGTTCATCGCCCGTTCCATCAACGGCCGCACCGCGAAGGCGACGCTGAAGTACTCGTTCTAAAAGCCGCCCCCAGAATGCGGCCGGCCCGCGCCCGCTCTCCGGGCGCGGGCCTCCTTTTTGAGTCAAGGCAGCGAATGAACTCCAAACCGCATCTGTCGTTCTGGCAGATCCTGAACATGAATGTCGGCTTCTTCGGCATTCAGTTCAGCTTTGGCCTGCAGCAGGCCAACATGAGCCCCATCTACGCCTATCTCGGCGCGAACGAGGGCAACCTGCCGCTGCTCTGGCTGGCCGGGCCGATGACGGGCCTGCTGGTGCAGCCGATCGTCGGTGCGATGAGCGACCGCACGGTGTCGCGTTGGGGCCGGCGCACGCCGTACTTCCTCATCGGCGCGATCCTGTGCAGCCTCGGCCTGCTGGTGATGCCGTTCTCGCCGACGCTGTGGTTCGCCGCCGGCCTGTTGTGGATTCTCGACGCGGCCAACAACGTGACGATGGAGCCGTACCGCGCCTACGTCAGCGACCGTCTCAATCGCGACCAGCATTCCCTCGGTTTCCTCACGCAGAGCGCGTTCACCGGCCTGGCGCAGACGATGGCGTATCTCGCGCCGTCGATCCTCGTCTTCTTCGGCATGAACAAGGACGCGGTCAACGGCAACAACATTCCGCACATCACGGTCGCGGCGTTCCTCATCGGCGCGTTGTTGTCATACACGACGGTCTACTGGTCGGTGAAGACGGTGCCCGAGCTGCCGATGAGCGACGCCGAGAAGGACGCGCTGCGCGCCAAACCGCACGGCGTGGCGGCCACGCTGAAGGAGATCGTCGACGCCTTCAAGGACATGCCGCCGACGATGCGCCAGCTCTGGTGGATGAAGCTGTTCCAGTGGTACGGGATGATGTGCTACTGGATCTACATCGTGCCGGCGCTGGCGCTGACGATGTTCGGCACGCGTGACCCGGCGTCGATGGGCTTTCGCGACGCCGGTTTGTTGAACGGCCAGATCGGCGGCTTCTACAACTTCATCGCCTTCATCGCCGCGTTCGCGATGGTGCCGTTCACCAAGCGCCTCGGCGCGAAGCCGGTGCACGCGGTGTGCCTCACGCTCGCCGGCATCGGCATGTGGGCGATTCCGTCGATTCAGTCGAAGGCGCTACTGTTCCTGCCGATGATCGGCGTCGGCCTGGCGTGGGGCTCGATCATGGGCAACCCGTACGTGCTGCTCGCCGGCAGCATCCCGCCCGAGCGCGCCGGTGTGTACATGGGCATCTTCAACATGTTCATCGTCATCCCGATGCTGATCCAGGCGGTCACGCTGCCGCTGTTCTACGACAGCCTGCTCGGCGGCAACCCGGCCAACGTGATCCGGCTTGCCGGCACGCTGCTGATCCTTGCCGCCGTCTGCGTGCTCTTCGTGAAAACGGCTGATCAGCACAAATGAAGAACCAGGTTCAGCTGATCACCTACGTCGATCGCCTCGGCGGTGACGGTCTGAAGGAGCTCGGCGAGCTGCTGCGCGGCCCGCTGGCCGGCGTCTTCGGCGGCGTGCACCTGCTGCCGTTCTTTCATCCTATCGATGGCGCCGATGCCGGGTTCGACCCGATCGATCACACGCAGGTCGATCCGCGGCTCGGTGACTGGGCCGACATCGAGGCGCTGTCGCAACACGTCGATGTGATGGGCGACGTGATCGTCAACCACATGTCGTCGCAGTCGCCGCAGTTTCTCGACTACTCGAAGCACGGCGACGCGTCGCCGTACGCCGGCCTGTTTCTGACGATGGGCTCGGTGTTCCCGAACGGTGCCACCGAGCAGGACCTGCTGAAGGTGTACCGCCCGCGTCCGGGCATGCCGTTCACGTTCACGACGCTGGCCAACGGCGAGAAAAAGTTTCTCTGGACCACGTTCACGCCGCAGCAGCTCGACATCGACGTGGCGCACCTGCAAGGCCGGGCGTACCTCGACGGCATCTTGAACACCTTCGCCGCCAACGGCGTCAACATGGTGCGCCTCGACGCCGTCGGCTACGCGATCAAGAAGCCGGGCACGAGCTGCTTCATGCTGCCCGAGACCTTCGACTTCATCGCCGAGTTCGCCGGGCGCGCAAAAGCCTTGGGCATCGAGGTGCTGGTCGAGGTGCATTCGTATTACCAGCGCCAGATCGAGATCGCGCAGAAGGTCGATTGGGTCTATGACTTCGCGCTGCCGCCGCTGGTGCTGCATGCGCTGTTCAACAAGACGAGTCGGCCGCTGAAGCAGTGGATCGGCATGCGGCCGAACAACGCGCTGACGGTGCTCGACACGCACGACGGCATCGGCATCATCGACATTGGCGCCGAGGCGTCGGACCGCATCGCTCACCCCGGCCTCGTGCCGCCAGCGGAGCTTGATGCGTTGGTCGAAACCATCCACGCCAACAGCCGCGGCCAGAGCCGCAACGCCACCGGTGCCGCGGCATCGAACCTCGATCTTTACCAGGTCAACTGCACCTTCTACGACGCACTCGGCCGTGACGACCGCGCCTACCTGATCGCGCGCGCGATCCAGTTCTTTCTGCCTGGTGTGCCGCAGGTCTACTACGTCGGCCTCTTGGCCGGCGAAAACGACATGGCGCTGCTCGAACGCTCAAGAGTCGGCCGCGACATCAACCGCCACCACTACAGCCGCGCCGAGATCGACGCTGCGTTGCAGCGTCCGGTGGTGCAAGGCCTGCTGGATCTGATCCGACGGCGCAACTCGCATCCGGCTTTCGGCGGCAAGTTCGAGTTGCAAAGCAGCGCGGACCATCAGCTATCGATGCGCTGGTCGCAAGGCCGGACATGGATTGCGCTGACGGTCGACCTGACACAGCGCACGATGCTGATCGAAGGCGACGACGGCAGCGGCCCCAAACGCTACTGAGTCTGGACCACCGCCTTCGGCTTGCGCCGAAGGCGTCATCGCCGTCAGGCTCGATCGAACGGCAGCTTGATCTGCGACAGATCTTTCTTCGTCTCGACCAGGATCAACGGGCCGTCGTCGATCGCCACCGGCGGCTTCGGCTCGCGCGGCACGCGCGGCGGCTTGGCCTCGGCAGCAATCGCTGCTTGCGCCGCGCGCACCTTGTCGCCGTCGGAGTGCACCCACTCGAGGCCGGCGGCGCTGGCCACCGCGTTCAAGCGGTCGATCGGCAGCGCGTAGGGCTCGGCCTTGGACGACGCTGCGGGCGCTGGCGTGGGCACGACGATCGGACGCGTGGCGGCCACCGGCTGCGGCAACTCGGGTGCCTCGATCACCGTCGTCACGGGCATTTCGCTCCGCTCAGACGTCGGCGCTTCGTAGAGCGGCTCGGCCGCTTCAAGTGCAGCCGGCTGCGATGGCTCGGACTCGATCGCCTCGACAGAAGCCGGCAGATCGCCGTTGCCGTCGAACGCGATCTCGTCACTGCCGTTGGCCGCGGCATCGCCCGGCGCGCCGTCGCCGCGGTTGCGGCCACGGCCACCACGACGACGGCGGCGGCGTGCGCCTTCGCCGTCGGCCGGCGGCACCGAGCCGTCGGCGGCTGCGGGCACGGCCCCGCCGTCGATCAGCGCCAGTTGCGCGGCGGGCAGCAGATCGCTCTCGGCCTTGGCCACCGGCGCTTCACTGCGTCGCCCGCCTTCGCCTCGGGGAGGACGCGGTTCGCGCGGCTCGCGTGCTTCACGCGGTTCGCGCGCCTCGCGCGGCGGTTGCGCGGCAGGTTGCTGTTGTGCATCGCGCGCGCCTGGCTGGCCTTCGCTGCGGCGGTTGTCGCCGCGGCCGTCGCGAGATTCGCGCGGCTCGCGCTGCTCACGACCTTCACGGCCTTCGCCACGCCGGCCCTCGCCGCGCTCACCACGTCCACCGCGGCCACCACGGCCACCGCGCTCACCACGTTGTTGGCCGCGGCCTTCACCACGTTCACCGCGGTCTCCACGCTCGGTGCGCTCTCCGGCTTTCGGCTTGGCCTCGGCAGCCGGCGTGACCACGGCCGACGGCAGAGCCGTCGTTGCCGCCGGTGCAGCGTCGCCGCCGAACAGTTTCTTGACCCAGGAGAAGAAGCCGCCACCGGCCGGCTGCTCTGCCGCGATCGGTGCAGGCTGCGGCGCTGCCACGGCCACCGGCGCTGCCGCCACCGGCTCGGGCTTGGGCGGCGCCACGGGCGCCGGCTGATCCGGCAGCACGCCCTTGATCACCGGCTCCTGCTTGGCCTTGGCCTTCTCGCGACGCGTGATGCCGACCTCGTCGTCCGGCTCCTCGATCATCGTGTAGCTGGCCTGCAGGTTCTCCAGGCGCGGGTCGTCGTGGCGCAGGCGCTCGAGCTTGTAGTTCGGGGTCTCGAGGTGCTTGTTGGGCACCAGCAGCACGGTGGTGCGCTGGCGCAGCTCGATCTTCGTGATCTCGGTGCGCTTCTCGTTGAGCAGGAAGGACGTCACCTCCACCGGCACCTGCACGTGCACGGCGGCGGTGTTCTCCTTCATCGACTCTTCCTGGATGATGCGCAGGATCTGCAGCGCGGAAGACTCGGTGTCGCGGATGTGGCCGGTGCCGTTGCAGCGCGGGCAGGTGATGTGGCTGCCTTCCGAAAGCGCAGGCTTCAAGCGCTGCCGCGACAGCTCCAGCAGACCGAACTTCGAGATCGCGCTGTATTGCACGCGCGCGCGGTCGAACTTCATCGCTTCGCGCAGCCGCTGCTCCACATCGCGCCGGTTCTTCGACTCTTCCATGTCGATGAAGTCGATCACCAGCAATCCGCCAAGGTCGCGCAGGCGCATCTGGCGCGCGATCTCGTCGGCGGCTTCGAGATTCGTGCGTGTCGCGGTTTCTTCGATGTCGCTGCCGCGCGTCGCGCGCGCCGAATTGACGTCGATCGACACCAGCGCCTCGGTGTGGTCGATGACGATCGCGCCGCCGCTCGGCAGATTCACCGTCCGCGAGAACGCGGTCTCGATCTGGTGCTCGATCTGAAAGCGCGAGAACAGCGACGCGTCGTCGCGGTAGCGCTTCACGCGATTGGCCGTCTCCGGCATCACGTGGTTCATGAACTGCTTGGCCTGATCGAAGATGTCGTCGGTGTCGATCAGGATCTCGCCGATGTCGGCGGTGAAGTAGTCGCG
>CADEEN010000126.1 GCA_902826345.1 uncultured Burkholderiales bacterium
AGCTGCTGACCGTTGGTGTGGACGGACAACCCAAAGTTCGCGTCGAGCGCCGTCAACAAGTAGGCCTTGATGCTGGTGCTGTCGAGCGAGACGTTGATGCCGAACTGCGCCAGCCAGGGCACGAGCGTTGTGTTGGCTCGCTCGATCAGCAGCGGCACCTGCTCCTTGAGCAGCGGCACTTCCTTGACGATGACCGGGATGATGAGCAGCACCAGGGCCAGCAAGGCGATGATCGCCACCAACTCCACCAGCACCACGGCGAGGATCCGCGGCACGCGGCGTGCGGCCAGCGCCTCGACTGCCGGGTGCAACGCGTAGGCCAGCACCGCAGCGACGACGAACGGCGTCAGCACCGGGCCGAGCAGCCACAGCAACAGCAACGCGACCGCTGCGGCGGCAACCCAGATGAGGCTGCGGCGTTGGGACGGGTTCAACGGCATGCGCTGCGCATCAATGCCACTGCGGTCGGCCCGCGGCACGCAACTCACCGATGCGCTCGCTGATGGCACGCAGGTCGTCGGCGCCGGGGCTGTGCTCGACGTAGGCGGCGAGGTCTTGCACCGCGCCGTCGTCGTCGCCGAGCTCGGCGCGCACGAGGCCGCGGTCGCGGCGCTCGTCCCAATCGTCGGGCAGCAGGATCACCAGGCGCTGCATCACCGCAAGCAACGCCGGCCACTCCTCGGCGCCGCGGTGGATCTCCTTCAGGTTGCGCAGCAAACGCGCCACCACGGCGCGCGGCGTTGCGGTTTGCAGGAACAGGCCGAGCGGCACTTCGGCGTCGCCGACAAGGCCGTGGCGGCGCCGGTAGGGCTCGATGCGCTCTTCGAGATCGTCACGCGACAGCGAGCGGCCATTGAACGGGTCGATCACGACCTCGCCCTGCGGCATCTTCAGCTTGATCAGGAAGTGGCCGGGGAACGACACACCGCGGGCTTCGAGGCCGATCTGCTGCGCGATCTCGATGTAGATCAACGCCAGCGTGATCGGGATGCCGCGGCGCGACGTCAGCACGCGGTGCAGGTAGCTGTTCTCCGGCGCGTAGTAGTCGTTGACGTTGCCGGCAAAGCCGAGCTCCTGAAAGAAGTAGCGGTTCAGATAGCGCAAGCGCTGCAACGGCGCGGTGTCGGCGGCGATGCGACTCTTCAACTTCACCGCCAGCGCGTCGATGGCCGACAGCACACCTTGCACATCGAGTTCCGGCTCCACCGCGTGGGCCACCGCCACCGCCGCTTCGAGCTGCGAGAACTGATGGTCGTCGGCCACCAGCGCTGCGAAATGGTCGAGCGGTGTCGGGCGTTCGAAGAGGAGCGAAGTCACAACGCCCGAAGTGTATCGGTCAGCCACGGCGCATGAACTGGCGGGGGCGCAGGCCGCAGACGAACAGCACGCTGAAGTACAGCAGCGCCGCGCCGGCCAGCACCGCGGCCACCCAGCCGGCGCGCACGAAGCCCGCCGAATGCAGCCAGTCGATGTGGCGTGCTGCCCACCACAGCAGGCCGCCGAGGGCGCAACACGCGAGCAGCACGCGCAACGCGAAACCGCCCCACCCCGGCGACGGCGTGTAGACGCCACGCTTCTTCAAGCCGACGAACAACCACGTGGCGTTGACCAGCGCGCCCAGACCGATCGACAACGCCAGCCCGGCGTGGCCCAGCAGCGGCACGAAGACCAGGTTCATGGCCTGGACGAAGATCAAGACGACGATGGCGATCTTTACCGGCGTGCGGATGTCCTGACGCGCATAGAAACCGGGCGCCAGGATCTTCACGCCGACGAGGCCCATCAAGCCCACGCCGTAGCCCATCAGCGCCGTCACCGTCTGCGCCACGTCGCGCTCGGTGAAGGCACCGTAGTGGTAGAGCACGGCCACCAGCGGCTGCGGGAAGACGATCAGCGCCACCGCGCACGGCAGGGCCAGCAGCAGCACGAGACGCAAGCCCCAGTCGAGCAAACCCGCGTAGTGCGCCGCGTCGCCTCGCGCCTGCGAGGCTGAGAGCTGCGGCAGCAAGACCACGCCGAGCGCAACGCCGAGCAGCGCCGTCGGAAACTCCATCAAGCGGTCGGCGTAGGTCAGCCACGACACCGCGCCGGTGCCGACATGCGAGGCGATCTGCGTGTTGATCAACAGCGAGATCTGCGCCACCGACACACCCAACAACGCCGGTGCCATCTGCTTCAGGATGCGGTGCACACCCGGATGATGCCAGGCCGCGCGCAGCGCCGATGGCGCGAGGCCGATGCGCGGCAAGAGGCCGACGCGCGCCAGCGCAGGCACCTGCACGGCGAGCTGCAGCACGCCGCCGGCCATCACGCCGACCGCCAGCGCGTAGATCGGCTGCACGCCGATCGAGCGGAACCACGGCACGCCGAACCACGCCGCAGCGATCACTGCGAGGTTCAGCAGCACAGGCGTGGCGGCCGGCACGGCGAAGCGCTTCCAGGTGTTCAAGATGCCCGCGGCCAGCGCCACCATCGACATGAAGCCGATGTACGGAAACATGATCCGCGTCATCAACACGGCGTTGTCGAAGCGCTCCAGGCCACTGGCCAGCAGCCAGACGAGGATCGGCGCGGCGACAACGCCGACGACGCAGGTCAGCAGCAACGCCCAGCCCAGCACGGTGGCCACGGCATCGACCAAGCGGTGCGTCGCCTCGTCACCCTCCTGCTCGCGGCTGGCGGCGAGAATCGGCACGAAGGCCTGCGAAAACGCACCCTCGGCGAACAGCCGCCGCAGCAGGTTCGGAATGCGAAAGGCGACGTTGAAGGCGTCGGTGGCCGCCGAGGCGCCGAAGGTGGCAGCGATCAACTGCTCGCGCACCAGGCCGGTCACGCGGGAAGCCAGGGTCAGCAGCGAGACGGTGGAGGCGGCCTTGAGGAGGTTCATTGGTGTTGTTGCGGGCGGATTGTCCAGAAAGCGCCTACCAGCGTGCCGGCGCATGACTGGCGCCGGCACAGTCTCGCATGCTAGACTCGCGCTCTTTGCACAGACAGACCCTCTCCCATGGCCACCGCATCCAAAGCCAAGAAGAAGACCGTCCGCATCGCCTCGGGCCGCAAGCGCGCGCGCCAGGACGTGAAACTGAACGCCGCCAACTCCGCCCTGCGCTCGCAGTACCGCAGCGCCGTCAAGGGCGTGCAAAAGGCCGTGGCCGGTGGTGACAAGGGCAAGGCAGCCGAGTTGTTCAAGGCCGCGCAGAGCGTCATCGACTCGGTGGCCGACAAGGGCATCTTCCACAAGAACAAGGCTGCGCGCCACAAGAGCCGCTTGGCCGCCAAGGTCAAGGCGCTCGCCCTTTCGGCGTGAAATCCGCCTGACGCTTCGCCGGCACAGACAAACGCCCGCTACTGCGGGCGTTTTCATTTCCGCGTCGGTGACGGCTCCGGCAACACGCAGACCTCGCCCATCTGCAAGTCGTTGTCGCGCGCGAAGTTGGCGACGAAGTCCCAGGCCATCGGCTCGATCTCCTTCAGCGCTTCGCTGACGATCACCGCCTTCACGTCGCCGACGCTCGTCGGCACGCAGTACGGCGAGTAGCCGATGAAGGCGCCGATCCCCGCCTTGCCGGCCGCGCCGGGACGAAAGCACGACATCGCACCGGCCAGGCGCTCGGCCCAATCGCTCGGGCGGAAAACGCGGCCGTCTTTGGTGATGCCTTGAATGATGAACTCGCGCGCGGCGCGAACGGGAGCGGACATGATCGACTGTGACGCCGTGGCTACTTTGTGGCCCGTGGCGCAGGCGATCAACACCAGCGCAGGCCGCACCGGGGGTGCCGCAAGCATTGTGCCTGTGAGTTGTTGCGGCGCAGCAAGCATGATGTCGATCGAGTGAGAGGGATGCCCGGTTTTCGGCTCGGTGCAAAGCGAACCGTAGAATCAATTCGAGGCCGGCGCGTGAACTGTTCGCAACGCTGCCGGCCTTGTCATTGACGCGATCAGGAGCCGAAGACGATGGCCAAAACCGCTGAGCCCCACGTGATGCCCACCTACGGCCGCTTGCCGATCGCGCTGTCGCACGGCAAGGGCTGCCGCGTCTGGGACAGCGAGGGCCGCGAGTACCTCGACGCGCTGGCCGGCATCGCGGTCAACACGCTCGGCCATGGTCACCCGAAGCTGGTGCCGGCGCTGCAGGAGCAGGTGGCCAAGCTGATCCACACCAGCAACTACTACATGGCGCCGCTGCAGGAAAAGCTCGCCGCCAAACTTTGCGAGCTCTCCGGCCTCGACAATGTCTTCTTCGGCAGCACCGGCCTCGAAGCCAACGAAGGCGCGCTGAAGATCGCGCGCAAGTACGGCCACGACCGCGGCATCGAGCGGCCCGAGATCATCGTCTACGAAAAGGCTTTCCACGGCCGCTCGATCGCCACGCTGTCGGCCACCGGCAACCCGAAGGTGCAGGCCGGCTTCGGCCCGCTGGTCGAAGGCTTTGTCCGCGTGCCGTTGAACGACATCGCGGCGATCGAAGAGGCGGCGCGCACGCGGCCCAACGTGGTGGCGGTGTTTCTCGAAGTGATCCAGGGCGAAGGCGGCATCAACGGTTCGCGCGCCGAGTATCTGCAGGCGCTGCGCAAGGTTTGCGACGACAGGCAGTGGCTGCTGATGCTCGACGAAGTGCAATGCGGCATCGGCCGCACCGGCAAATGGTTCGCGCACCAATGGGCAGGGATCAAGCCCGACGTGATGCCGCTGGCCAAGGGCCTGGGCTCGGGTGTGCCGATCGGCGCCATCGTCTGTGGGCCCAAAGCCGCCGGCGTGCTCGGTGCCGGCAACCACGGCACCACCTTCGGCGGCAACCCGCTGGCGATGCGCGCCGGCATCGAAACGCTGCGCATCATGGAAGAAGACGGGCTGCTGGCCAACGCTGCCAGCGTCGGCGCGCACCTGCGTGCGGGCTTGCAGCGCGAGCTCGACGGCGTCAAAGGCATCGTCGAGTACCGCGGTCAGGGACTGATGATCGGCATCGAACTCGACCGGCCGTGCGGCGACCTGCTCAAGCAAGCCTGCGAGGCCGGCCTGCTGATCAGCGTCACCGCGGACCGTGTGGTGCGCCTGTTGCCGCCGCTGATCATGAACAAGGCCGAAGCCGACGAGGTGGTGGCGATCCTGGCGCCGTTGATCAAGAAGTTCCTCTCGTCATGAAGCCCCTACGCTCACTCCGCTCGCTGCCCCCCGAGGGGGCGCTCAGTGGCTTCGGAACGGCCGAGCGCCACTGATGAAACCGGGATCGGCGCTGATGAAGCACTACCTGCAGTTCAAGGACTTCCGCGCCGAGGAGTACGCCTACCTGTTCGAGCGCACGCGCGAGATCAAGAAGCGCTTCAAGAACTACGAGAAGTACCAGCCGCTGGTGGACCGCACGCTGGCGATGATCTTCGAGAAGGCCAGCACCCGCACCCGCGTCAGCTTCGAAGCCGGCATGTACCAGATGGGCGGCTCCGTCGTGCACCTGACCACCGGCGACAGCCAGTTGGGCCGCGCCGAGCCGGTGGCCGACAGCGCGCGCGTCATCAGCCGCATGGTCGATATCGTGATGATCCGCACCTTCGAGCAGTCGATGATCGAAGACTTCGCGGCGAACTCGCGCGTGCCGGTGATCAACGGCCTGACCAACGACTACCACCCGTGCCAGATCCTGGCGGACATCTTCACCTTCATCGAACAGCGCGGCGCCATACAGGGCAAGACCGTGGCCTGGGTCGGCGACGGCAACAACATGGCCAACACCTGGCTGCAAGCCGCGGAGGTCCTCGGCTTCAAGGTGCACGTCAGCACGCCGAGCGGCTACGAGGTGAACCCCACCGTCGCCGGCATCTCAAGCAGCGACTGCTACCGCGTCTTCAAAGATCCGCTCGAAGCCTGCCGCGGCGCGCACCTGGTCACCACCGACGTCTGGACGAGCATGGGCTACGAGGCCGAGAACGCCGCGCGCGTCAAGGCCTTTGCCAACTGGTGCGTCGATGAGCGCCTGATGGCCGTGGCGCGCAGCGATGCAATGTTCATGCACTGCCTGCCGGCGCATCGCGGTGAAGAGGTGGCGGCCTCGGTGATCGACGGGCCGCAGTCTGTTGTGTGGGATGAAGCCGAGAACCGCATGCACGCGCAGAAGGCGCTGATGGAGTACCTGCTGCTAGGGCGCATCGGCTGAGCGCAGGAAGCGTTGCATCGCCTGCCGCACATCGTCGGGCAACGCGACTGCCCTGTGTGTGGCCAGCGACGTGCACACCAGCACCTGCCGAAAGCGAGCGCGCAACTCGCCGCCGCTGCTGAAGTCCACAGCCAGTTCGACCGAACTGCGGCCCAGCTTGGCCACGGACAGGCGCTGCCGCAGGCGGTCGCCGTGCCGGCTGACGGCGGTGAAGTCGCATTCGAGGCGCACCGTCGGCACGCCGAGCCGGCGTTCCCCGATGTAGGTGTGATACGGCACGCCCAAGGCTTCGTTGAACCAGCGCTCGTGCAAGGTGTTGAGCATCACCAGATACTGCGGAAAGAAGACGATGCCGGCCGGATCGCATTGGCAAAAGCGTACGGTGTCTTCGATCTCGAACAACTCAGCGGCCATCGGTCGGGTCTCCATCCAGGCGTCGTGGTGCCTATGATGCACGCATGGCACGCCAGCTCTGGGACATCTCGCCGCCGGTGCACGCGGGCTCGCCGGTGTTTCCCGGTGACGCGCGCTACGAGCAGCGTTGGGCGGCCAGCATCGCGCCCGGCTGCCCGGTCAACGTCAGCACGATCACGCTGTCGCCGCACACCGGCGCGCATGCCGATGCGCCGTTGCATTACGACGCCCACGGGGCCACGGTCGGCGCGCTCGACCTCGCCCCTTTCCTCGGGCCATGCCGCGTCATCCATGCCATCGGCATCGCGCCGCTCGTGCAGTGGCAGCACATCGACCATGCGATCGATACGCGCCTGCCGCCGCGCGTGCTCGTGCGCACCTACGAACGCATGCCGGCCGGCGCGTGGGACGGCGCGCTCGCCGCCTACGCGCCGCAAACGATCGAGCGCCTGGCCGACCTCGGCGTGACGCTGGTCGGCATCGACACCGCGAGCATCGATCCGGCCGACAGCAAATCGCTAGACAGCCACCAGGTGATTCGCCGCCGCGGCTTGCGCGTGCTCGAAAACCTGGTGCTCGACGACGTGCCCGAGGGCGACTACGAACTGATCGCGCTGCCGCTCAAGCTCACCACCGCCGACGCCAGCCCCGTTCGCGCCATCCTGCGATCACTGACATGAACCGCACCGATTGCCAAGCGCTCGACGCAAAGGACCCGCTGGCTGCGATGCGCGAACAGTTCGCGCTACCGCCGAACAAAATCTACCTCGATGGCAACTCGCTCGGCGTGCTGCCGCGCGCCACCGCTGCTCGCGTGGCCGAGGTCGTGCAGCGCGAGTGGGGCGAGCACCTGATCGAGAGCTGGAACACGGCGCATTGGATCGACCTGCCGCAGCGCGTCGGCAACAAGCTGGCACGGCTCGTCGGCGCCGGGCCGAACGAACTCGTCGCCGCCGACTCGACGTCGGTCAACCTGTTCAAAGTGCTGTCGGCGGCATTGTCGATGGTGCAGGCGGGCGACAACCCGCAGCGCCGCGTCATCCTCTCCGAGCGCGACAACTTCCCGACCGACCTCTACATCGCCGAATCGCTGGCACGCGAGCGCGGTTTCGAATTGGTGACGATCGACACGCCGGAGCAGATCGAGCCGCGCCTCGTGCAGGGTGACGTTGCCGTGCTGATGCTGACGCAGGTCAACTACCGCACCGGCCGCCTTCACGACATGAGCGCACTGACCCAAGCCGCTCACGCGGCCGGCGCGCTGGCGGTGTGGGACCTCGCGCACAGCGCCGGCGCGTTGCCGGTGCACCTGAAGCGCGACGACGCCGACTTCGCCGTCGGCTGCGGCTACAAGTACCTCAATGGCGGCCCCGGCGCGCCCGCATTCGTCTGGGTGCATCCGCGCCATGCCGATCGCTTTGCGCAGCCGCTCGCCGGCTGGATGGGACACGCCGCGCCGTTCGCCTTCACGCCCGGCTACGCGCCGGCGCCGGGCATCGCGCGCTACCTGTGCGGCACGCCGCCGGTGATCCAGATGGCCGCGCTCGAATGCGGCGTCGACACCGTGCTCGCCGCCGAGCCGCTGGGCGGCATGGATGCTCTGCGCAGCAAATCGCTGGCGCTGACGGAAGTCTTCTTGCGCCTGGTGCGCGAGCGCTGCGCCAGCCTCGATGTGATCACGCCGCACGAGTCGCAGCACCGCGGTAGCCAGGTGTCACTGACGCGCGCCGAAGGCGCCTACGCGATCGTGCAGGCGCTGATCGCGCGCGGCGTGATTGGCGACTTCCGCGCGCCCGACGTGCTGCGCTTCGGCTTCACGCCGTTGTACACGCGCTTCGTCGATGTCTGGGATGCGGTCGAGCACCTGCACCAGGTGCTCGAATCAGGCGAGTGGAAAGAAGACCGCTTCAACAAGCGAGGCGCCGTCACATGACCGAGCACCACGACGCCAAGCTCGACTTCGCCAAGGACATGAGCTACGGCGACTACCTGCATCTCGACCAGGTGCTCGCCGCGCAGCATCCGCTCTCGCCCGACCACAACGAGATGCTGTTCATCATCCAGCACCAGACGAGCGAGCTGTGGATGAAGCTGATGCTGCACGAACTCGAAGCCGCGATGGCGCACATCGCACGCGACGAACTCGGCAGCGCCTTCAAGATGCTCGCGCGCGTCTCGCGCATCATGGAGCAGCTCGTGCATGCGTGGGACGTGCTGGCGACGATGACACCGCCCGAGTACAGCGCCATCCGTCCCTACCTCGCCAACAGCAGCGGCTTTCAGAGCTGGCAATACCGTTGCATCGAGTTCCGCCTCGGCAACAAGAACGCGGCGATGTTGAAGCCGCACGCGCATGCGCCTGAGCGCCTGGCGCAGGTGGTCGCTGCACACGCCGCGCCGTCGCTCTACGACGAAGCGCTGCGTTTGCTCGCCCGGCGCGGCATCGCCGTGCCGGCTTCGCACACCGAGCGCGATTGGACACAGCCGTACGCCGCCAGCGCCGACGTCGAGCAGGCGTGGCTCTGCGTGTACCGCGCGCCGCAGACGCACTGGGACCTGTACCAACTCGGCGAAGAACTCACCGACCTCGAAGATGCCTTCCGCCTCTGGCGCTTTCGCCACGTGACGACGGTCGAGCGCGTCATCGGCTTCAAGCGCGGCACCGGCGGCACCGGCGGCGTGAGCTACCTGCGCAAGATGCTCGACGTGGTGCTGTTCCCGGAAATCTGGACGCTGCGCACGAGCCTGTGATCGTCGATGCGCGACGGCCATAGGGCGCGCGCAATTCCCCAGCATTTCTGGGCCGTTGCCGCTGCCGCTACATTGCGCCACCTCGAACAAGAAGGACCGCCGCGAAATGAATCTGTTGCTCTTTCTCGCCGGACTCGCGGCGCTGGTGGTCGGCGCCAACCTGCTGGTGCGCGGCGCGTCGAAGCTAGCGCTGTCGTTCGGCATCTCGCCGCTGGTGGTCGGCCTCACCGTCGTCGCCTTCGGCACCAGCGCGCCGGAGATGGCGGTGTCGGTGGGCGCCGTGCTCAACGGCCAGACCGACATCGCGCTGGGCAACGTCGTCGGCAGCAACGTCTTCAACGTGCTCTTCATCCTCGGCGTCAGCGCGCTGATCATCCCGCTGGTCGTCAACGTGCAGCTGATCCGGCAGGAGGTGCCGATCATGATCGGCGTCTCGCTGCTGCTGCTCGTGCTGGCGCAGGACGGCAGGCTGGGCCTGATCGACGGCGCGCTGCTGTTCGGCCTGTTGATCGCCTACACCGCGTTCCTCGTCATCCAGTCGCGCAGCGAAACCAAGGCCGCACAGGACGAGTACGCGCAGGAGAACAAAGCCGCCGAGGCCGGCGCGTGGGATGCCAAGCTGCCGGCGCAGATCGCGCTCATCGTCGCCGGCCTGGCCGCGCTGGTCTTCGGCTCGGAGTGGCTGGTCACCGCCTCGGTCGCTTTCGCCAAGGCGATGGGCGTGAGCGACATCGTCATCGGCCTGACGATCGTCGCGGCGGGCACATCGATGCCCGAGGTGGCAGCGTCGATCACCGCGGCGATCAAAGGCGAGCGCGACATCGCCGTCGGCAACGTCGTCGGCAGCAGCCTGTTCAACATCCTCGGCTGCCTGGGCTTGTCGAGCCTGGCGTCGGGCAGTGCGGGGCTGGTGGTGCCGCCGTCGATCCTGGCCTTCGACATCTGGGTCATGCTCGCCGTGGCGCTGGCCTGCCTGCCGGTGTTCATGACCGGCCGCGAGATCGCGCGCTGGGAAGGCGGCGTCTTCGTCGCCTACTACGTGGCCTATGTCACCTACCTGATCCTCGCGGCGCAGCAGCATGACGCGCTGCAGGCCTACTCCACGGTGATGATGAGCTTCGTGGTGCCGATCACCGTGATCACGCTGGTGGTCGTCTTCGTGTTGCGCAGGCCGAAGGTCTCATGACCCTGCTCGC
>CADEEN010000127.1 GCA_902826345.1 uncultured Burkholderiales bacterium
GCTTCGAGGCGCAGCGTGTCGCGCGCGCCCAAGCCGGCGGGTTTGACTTCGGGCTGCGTGAGCAATTCCTTCGCCAGCTTCACCGCCGCGGCGGCCGGCACCGAGATCTCGAATCCGTCCTCGCCGGTGTAGCCGCTGCGGGTGACGAAGCACTCGGCGCCGGCGAGCGTGAACGCGCCGCCGGTCATGAAGGTCAGCTTTTCGACGCCGGGCGCCAGGCGCTGCAAGGCGTTGACCGCGTGCTGCCCTTGCAACGCCAGCAGCGCGCGATCAGGCAGCGGCATCACCTGACAGCGGTGGCCGATGTTGGTCATCAGGTGCCGCGTGTCGGCGTCCTTGCAAGCCGCGTTGACGACGACGAAGAGGTCATCGGGCCGGCGCGCAATCATCAGATCGTCCTGGATGCCGCCGGCGGCGTTGGTGAACAGCGCGTAGCGCTGCTTGCCGACGCCGAGGTCGATCACGTCCATCGGCACCAGCGTTTCCAGCGCCGCGGCGGCGTCGGCGCCGACGAGCCGCAACTGACCCATGTGCGAGACGTCGAACAGCGCCGCCTGCTCGCGGCAGTGACGGTGCTCGGCGATGATGCCGCCGGGGTAGTTGACCGGCATTTCGTAGCCGGCGAAGGGCACCATCTTCGCGCCGAGTTCGAGGTGCAACTCGTGCAGCGGCGTGCGCAGAAGAGGAGGGGTCGTCATGGTGCGGCGGTTCTCCGGGCGGGCTGTCGAGACCACCGACTCTACGTCGGTGGAACCAATCTGCCCCCGCTGTCCGCTTTACCTGAGAGATTGACGCTGCGGATCTTCTGCACCCGCTTGCGCTTGCCCCTTCGGTGGACGATTCATCTGCATGAACCGTCTCTCTCCAGTGAGGTGACACCGGCCCTTCGGCCGATGCTTGCCAGTCCTTTTGCCTGAGCGTTCGGGGTGTCCCCCTGCGCCGTCGGCGGCGCATCCTTTGAGGGGTGCGCTCTCTCCTGGCGGGCGCAGTGTAGCGCTACAGTCGCAGCCCCATATGGCCGACCCGTTGAAGAAAAAAGAGATCGCAGCGCTGCCGCTGCGCCGCTACGAGGAGGTGCGCAGCGAGATCCGCTCCGGCGATCTGGCCTTCTGTTCCGGTTCGTACGTCTTCTCGAAGTTCATCCAGGGCTTCACCAAGTCAGTCTGGAGCCACGTCGGCCTGATCTACCGCGACGACCATCTGCGCCGCGTCTTCATCCGGGAGAGCGAAGTCGGCATCGGCGTGCGCCTGGTGCCGATCTCGAAGTACCTGCGCGACTATCACGGCCGCCGCAAACCGTACCGCGGCCAGATGGTGCTCGCGCGCGTCAACCCGGCTCTCGGCGACGAGAAGGTGCGTGACGCGGTGAGCTACGGCATGGACCTGCTGACCAAGCCGTACGACAACTTCGAGATCCTGCGCATCGCCGCGCGCATCGCGTTTCGCGTCGGCCGGCGCACGCAGGACCGCAAGTTCATCTGCTCGGAGCTGGTCGACGAGTGCTACCGCGCCGGCGGCGTGAAGTTCGTGCGCCGAGACAACTACATCAGCCCGGACGACATCTGGCGCGATCCCGTCGTCACCAAGATCGCGCGCATTCACTGAGGCTGGTCGTGCGGCTTCCTGCGCGGCCCGCGCGGCCCGAAAAAGCCGCGCTGCGCTGAGAGAAGCCAGACGGCCTCGACGTGTCGAACGCGGCGCTGCCCGCGTTGCGGGCGCGGCAGTCCCCTCATTGCGTTGTCGCAGCCTTCAGCGTGGCAAGCATCGGCTTCATGGTCTTGAGGTCGCGCTGCAGCGCCTGCTCGAAACTTGCCAGGCCCGCGCGCACGCCCTGGCCGATGGCCTCGACATCCGTCTTGTCGGCCAGGTCGAACTCGATCACCTGCTGCTTCGTGTAGCGCTGCACCATCGGCGCATGCAGCCTGATCGACGCTGCCGCGATGCCGCCCAGCACGTGCTGCTCCAGCGCTTCCCACGGCGGGCAGCTGAGGCACACGGGCTCCGGGCCGGGCGGCCGGCGCGGTGGGATGGTGTCGAGCACGAAACGCTCGCGCACGGCTTTGAGCAGAGCAGGGTCGACCGCAAGCAGCTCGTCGAGAATCCAGTCGCGCACCCAGCAAGCCCCCCAGATCGGGCGCAGGTATCGCGACAGCGCAGCGCCCAATTCGGCCACGCTGGCCTTGGGATGGAACTCCTCGAAGCCGACATAGTGGAAGTGGCTGGCTGTCAGGTAGAAGCGGTTCATGCAGCGCCGCTGCTGCGCCGTGGCCAGCCAGACTGCGATGTTGACAAAGTAGGCACGGATCTTTTCCCAGTTCGCCACGGCGACGGCGGGGGCGCCCGCGGCCGTGCCTGCCGACTCGAGGTCATTGATGTTCATGCCCATCCAGTGATGCCACGTCGAGTCGACCACCACGCGGCCGATGCCGATCTGTTGACCGTCGTAGACGCTGATCATCGGGAACCGTTTGGCCGGCATGGGCGTGCCGGGATGGGTGTTGCGCTTGGCCTGGTGGTAGGGCGGGTCGGGCAGGGTGTGGCCGTAGGCGATCACCTTGGGCAGCGGGCGCACGACGCCGACCGTGGGGTACTCCGTCGCGCTCGAGACATCGACCTGGAAGTTGCCGGCCGCCGTGTCGAAGCACATGCCCTCGTGCGGGTGGTCGGGCATGACGTTGATGGGCCCGTGCGCGGGATGGCACAGGATGGGGTGCGGGGCGCGCCAGCCGAAGATGCCGCCGCTGCGCATCCAGGTCACCCACTCGATCTCCTGCGGCACGGTGTCTTGCTGCACGCTCGTGGGGATGACGTCGAACATCGGCGCCATCTGGTCGGCGTTGGCGGGCCGGTTGGTGTCGATGCGGTCCTCGGTGCCAATCGGCGGCACCCCCTGCGCGATGGTCCAGCGCCGCATGGTGCCGGCCCGCGGCACCTGGCGGGCCAGGGCCGCACCGAGATCGTCGTGGTCGCCGGTCGCGAAGACACCGCCCTGACGCTCGTTCTGCCACTTCAGGAAGGCGGCCTGCTCGGCGTCAGACAGCGAGCCGTCGCCACCATTGATGCCGAAGAGCCAGACCTGGTGGTACTTGTCGAGCAGCGCATCGGTGAACGTGGTGGCCGGGCGGAACACCGCATCGACCTGGAAGTCGACCCAGCCGCGCGTGGTCGAGTTGATGATGTCGCGCACGCGGCCGATGCCGAAGCCGCTGCCGTAGTCGATGCCGCCATCGACGACGAACAGGATCTTGAGTGGCCCGCACAGCTTGAATTTGGGCCGCAGCGCCTTGAGGGCATTGAGAACCGCGGGATTGATCGTGGCGGTGACGTCGAAGGGCATGGTGCTCGCTCCTGTGGATCGCTCGGCCAACATTGGCGCGGTTGGCATTGAGCGCGCACACGCCGCGAAGCTCATCCACAACGCGAGGGAGCGCAGGGACGTTTTCTAGGGGTGCGGTTGCTGGCTGACCCGGCTTCGGGCGACGCGATCAGCGGCGAAGGGGCAACTCAGCCCTCGACGCAATCCATCTTCCCCCGGTACCACTCATGGAAGTGCTGCATGCCGTCTTCCATCGGGCTCTGGTACGGGCCGACCTCGTTGTCGCCGCGCTTCATCAGCGCCTCGCGCCCCGCGTCCATGCGCAGCGCGATTTCGTCGTCTTCGATGCAGGTCTCCATGTAGGCCGCCTGCTGCGCCTCGACGTACTCGCGCTCGAAGGCGTGGATCTCTTCGGGGTAGAAGAACTCGACGATATTGGTCGTCTTGCGCGGGCCCTTGGGAATCAGCGTCGAGACGACGAGCACGTTCGGGTACCACTCGACCATGACGCCGGGGTAGTAGGTCAGCCACACCGCGCCGTGCTTCGGCGGCGTGCCGTTTTGCCAGCGCAGCACCTGCTCTTGCCACGCCTGATAGACCGGCGAGCCGGCCTTGCCGAGCGCTTCGCTGCCACTTTTGGCCACGCCGACGGTCTGCACCGAATACTCTGCGCCCATGTCCCAGCGCAGGTCGTCGCAGGAGACGAAGTTGCCCAGGCCCGGATGAAACGGGCCGACGTGGTAGTCCTCGAGATAGACCTCGATGAAGGTCTTCCAGTTGTAGTCGCACTCGTGGACGATGCTGCGGTCATAGACGTAGCCGGCGAAGTCGAGATCGGCGCGGCCGGCGATCTTGGCGAGGTCGTGCAACGGGTTGCGGCCCGTGTTCTCGAACAGCAGTCCGTTCCACTCGGTGAGCGGGTAGCGGTTGAGGTTCAAGCACGGGTCGTGCTTGAAGTGCGGCGCGCCGATGAGTTGGCCCTGCAGGCCGTAGGTCCAGCGGTGCAGTGGGCAGACGACGTTGGCGCCGGTGTTGCCGCGGCCGCGCAGCATCACGGCTTGTCGATGCCGGCAGACGTTGGAGACCAGCTCGATGCCGCCGGCGTTGCGCACCAGCGCGCGGCCGTCGCCCTCATGCGCGAGCACGTGGTAGTCGCCCTCGTTCGGCACGGCCAAGCGGTGCCCCACGTAGCGTGGACCGGGCTTGAAGAGGATTTGGCGCTCTTGCTCGAAAAGCGCGGCATCGAAGTAGGTCTCGACGCTCAGTTGGGAGGAAACGCTGGGGTGCAGCGTTCGACGGCCGATGCTCAAGTCAGACATGGTCTCAGGGTCTCCAAGAACCATCACGAAATCCCGACAGCGTCACGGCGACGTGTTGTCGGGAGCCAGGGGCTGTACCCTCGTGACAGATCGTGGGCCTCGGCAGGGGGCGCATTCTAGTCAGCGGGTGCGAGCCATGGGGGCGACGGGACAAGCATTCCCGGTCGATTGGAGGGGTCCCTCCAGCCGTTGCCTGCGGTCACGGGTTTGTCTGTAGGGGCGTGACTACAATCTCCGCCAAGTTTTCATGACTCGAAATGCCGCGTCACACCTCTGACACTCCAGCAGCGCCTGCGCCGACGTACGAAGACGCGCTGGCCGAACTCGAACGCCTGGTGCAACGCATGGAAGACGGCCAGATGCCGCTCGACCAGATGCTCGGCAGCTACCAGCGCGGCGCCGAATTGCTCGAGTTGTGCCGCGCGCGGCTGGCCGCGGTGGAGGCGCAGGTCAAGGTGCTCGAAGACGGCCAGCTCAAGACCTGGGCTGCGCCCGAGGCATGACCTGCTCATGAAGTCCGATTCGTCGTTCGATGCCTGGATGGCGCGCGAGCAGCAGGCAGTGGAATCGGCGTTGAGCGACTGGGTGCCCGCCGACACGCCCGCGGGCCTCGGCGAAGCAATGCGCTACGGCGTGCTCGACGGCGGCAAGCGCTTGCGCCCGCTGCTCGTGCTCGCCGCCTGCGAGGCCACGCGCGGCTCGAATGCCGCTGCGATGCGCGCCGCGGTGGCCGTCGAGCTGATCCACGCCTATTCGCTCGTGCACGACGACATGCCGTGCATGGACAACGACGTGCTGCGCCGCGGCAAGCCCACCGTGCACGTGCAGTACGGGCAGGCTCAGGCCATGCTCGCCGGCGACGCGATGCAGGCGCTGGCCTTCGAGGTGCTGACGCCTGACGACGACGCGCAGCTCGCGCCGGCGTTGCAAGCGCGCCTGTGCGCGTTGTTGGCCCGCAGCGCCGGCCACGACGGCATGGCGGGAGGGCAGGCGATCGACCTGGCGAGCATCGGCGTGGCGCTCGACGAAATGGCGCTGCGCGACATGCACCGCCGCAAGACCGGCGCGCTGCTGCAGGCCAGCGTGCTGATGGGCGCCGCCTGTGGTGACGCCGACGCGCGCGCCTGGAAGGCGCTGGCGGACTACGGTGCGGCGATCGGCCTGGCCTTCCAGGTGGTCGATGACATCCTCGACGTGACGCAGTGCTCGCAGACGCTCGGAAAAACAGCGGGCAAGGACGAGCACCACGACAAGCCGACTTATGTTTCGCTGATGGGACTCGATGCCGCGCGCCGCCACAGCTTCGAGCTGCGCGACGAAGCGCATGCTGCGCTGGCGCGCAGCGGCCTGACCGATGCCGCGCGTCTGTCGCTGCTCGCCGATCGCATCGTCGATCGAGAACACTAAATAGAGGTTCTTCATGAACGCCATCACCCCCGCCGCTCTGCTCGCCCGCATCGACAGCCCCGCCGATCTGCGCAAACTCTCGCGCGACCAGCTCGGCACGCTGGCGCGCGAGCTGCGCGACTACGTGCTGCAGTCGGTGTCTCGCACCGGCGGACACCTGTCGTCCAACCTCGGCACGGTGGAGCTGACGATCGCGCTGCACTACGTCTTCAACACGCCGCACGATCGCCTGGTGTGGGACGTGGGCCACCAGACCTACCCGCACAAGATCCTCACCGGCCGCCGTGACCGCATGGACACGCTGCGCCAGTTGGGCGGCATCAGCGGCTTCCCGCGTCGCGACGAGAGCGAGTACGACACCTTCGGCACGGCGCACAGCAGCACGTCCATCTCGGCGGCGCTCGGCATGGCCACCGCCGCGCAGCAAAAAGGCGAGAAGCGGCACGCGGTGGCGATCATCGGCGACGGCGCCATGACCGCCGGCATGGCCTTCGAAGCGCTCAACAACGCCGGCATGTCGCACGCCGGCAAGGTACCCAGTCTGCTGGTGGTGTTGAACGACAACGACATGTCGATCAGCCCGCCGGTGGGCGCGCTCAACAAGTACCTGGCGCGCTTGATGAGCGGCAAGTTCTACGCCAGCGCGCGTGAGGGCGCGAAGAACGTGCTGAAGAACGCGCCGCCGCTGTTCGAGCTGGCGCGGCGCTTCGAAGAGCATGCCAAGGGCATGGTCGTGCCCGGCACGATGTTCGAGGAGTTCGGCTTCGAGTACGTCGGCCCGATCGACGGCCACGATCTCGACTCGCTGATTCCGACGCTGGAGAATCTGCGCGACAAGCCCGGCGCGCAGTTTCTGCACGTGGTGACGAAGAAGGGCTACGGCTACAAGCTGTCCGAGGCTGATCCCGTCAAGTACCACGGCCCAACGCCGTTCGATCCCGCCATCGGCATCCAGAAGCCGGCGACGCCGCCCAAGCAGAGCTTCACGCAGGTTTTCGGCGAATGGCTTTGCGACATGGCCGAGGCCGACGACAAGCTCGTCGCCATCACGCCGGCGATGCGCGAGGGCTCAGGCATGGTCGAGTTCCACAAGCGTTTTCCGTCGCGCTACTTCGATGTCGGCATTGCAGAGCAACACGCAGTGACGTTCGCCGGCGGCCTGGCCTGCGAGGGCTTGAAGCCGGTGGTCGCGATCTACTCGACCTTCCTGCAGCGCGCCTACGACCAGTTGATCCACGACATCGCCTTGCAGAACCTGCCGGTGACGTTTGCACTCGACCGCGCGGGCTTGGTCGGCGCCGATGGCGCCACGCACGCCGGCGCGTACGACATCGCCTACCTGCGCTGCATCCCGAACATGGGCGTGCTGACGCCGGCCGACGAGAACGAGTGCCGCATGGCGCTGACCACCGCTCACCGCCGCAACCACCCGGTGGCTGTGCGCTACCCGCGCGGCGCCGGCGCGGGTGTCGCCACCGACGGCAAACTCGACGAGCTGCCGTGGGGCAAGGGCGAGGTGCGGCGCCGAGGCGAGCGCATCGCGATCCTGGCTTTCGGCACGATGCTTTACCCGGCGCTCACGGCGGCCGAGCGGCTGGGCTGCACGGTGGCCAACATGCGCTTCGCCAAGCCGCTCGATGTCGAGCTGATCGCCGAGCTGGCGCGCACGCATGATTCGCTCGTCACCGTCGAAGAAGGTTGCCTCCCCGGCGGCGCCGGCTCCGCGGTGATGGAGGCTTTGCAAGCGGCGGACCTGCACAACCCGGTGTTCTCGCTCGGCCTGCCGGATGTCTTCATCGAGCATGGCGACCCGGCCAAGCTGCTGTCGATGAACGGCCTCGATGCCGACGGCATTGCGCGGGCGATCGCGCAGCGCTTCGGCGCACGTCCGGCGCTGATCAGAGCCAAAAGCTGAGTCACCGATGTGACTGCCAAAACAGTGCGATGCTCGCGCTGGTGATTCCATTTCGACCATGACCCATCCCACCCAGGCCCTGCACATTCCCGACACGCAAAGCGAGCGCGACGAGCGTCATCTCGCGATCCAGCGTGTCGGTGTGAAGGACGTGCGCTACCCGCTGCGCGTGCGCGTGGCCGGCGCCGAACAGCAGACGGCCGCGCTGTGGACGCTCGACGTGGCGCTGCCGGCGGAGAAGAAGGGCACGCACATGTCGCGCTTCGTGGCCTGGCTCGACGGCCTCGACGCGCCGCTCGACGCCGCCTTGCTGCGCGACAAGCTCGGCGCGATGCTGACGCTGCTGAACGCCAGCGAGGGCCGCATCGAATCGCGCTTCTCGTTCTTCCTGCGCAAGCGTGCGCCGGTGTCCGGCGTGCAGAGCCTGCTCGACTACCAGGGCCGCTTCATTGCCGAAACGCGCAGCGGCAAGACGACGGTGTGGAGCGAAGTGGCGGTGCCGGTGAAGAGCCTGTGCCCGTGCTCGAAGGAGATCTCCGACTACGGCGCGCACAACCAGCGCTCGACCGTGACGATCCGCGTCGAGACGCACGCGCCGGTGGCCTGGGAGGAACTCGTGCGCTTTGCCGAGGTCAACGCTTCGAGCGAGATCTGGGCGCTGCTCAAGCGATCGGACGAGAAGTGGATCACCGAGCGCGCTTATGAGAACCCGAAGTTCGTCGAAGACCTGGTGCGCGACGTGGCGCTGTCGCTCAACGCCGACAAGCGCATCGGGCGCTATGTCGTCGAGGTGGACAACCATGAGTCGATTCACAACCACAGCGCCTATGCGCGCATCGAGCGCGCATAGCGATCGCGTCAGCGATCGGCGAGCGATGCGAGCGCGCTTGGGCTGGACTTCACTCATATCGCGCAGCGATGTGAGTGAAGGCACAACCACAGCGCCTATGCGCGCATCGAGCGCGACTAGCGTTGCTGCGCTGGCGCTGTTCGCCGCGTGCAGCACCTACGGCCCAGGCCAACTCAAGCCCGGCCAGACCGAAGCCGATGCCCGCACCGAACTTGGCGAGCCCACGTTGCGCACCCCGTTGCCGGATGGCGGCACGCGACTCGACTACGCGCGCGGCCCTTTGGGCAAACACACTTACCGCGTCGAACTCGATGCCGCGGGCAAGGTGACGGCGGTCAGCCAACTGCTGAACGACAACAACTTCGAGTCCCTGCGTCCCGGCTGGAGCCGGCAGCAGGTGCTCGATGTGATCGGCCCGGCGACGAACATACGTGTCGGTTGGCGCGGTGTCGGCACGGTCTGGTCGTACCGCTACGACGACGTGTTCTGCCGCTGGTTCCAGGTCTGGCTGGTGGACGATCGCGTGCGTGAGGCGTCGTACGCGCCCGATCCGGTGTGCGAGGAACCGCGCATTACAGACCGAGACTGACGCTTGCGTTGGCGACGACGCGGCCGTTGATCGACACCTCGATCGCGTGCCGCCCCGCGTGGTAGCGGCGCGTCGTCACCGGCTTGAACGAATGCTGCTTCGTCAGCGTGCGTGATTCGCCGGCAGCCAAGGTCAGCTTCCAGCCCTTGAAAACTTTGGCACTCGTGCCGCCACTGGCCTTGACGTGATGCACCGCGTAGTCGATCAGCAGCGCTTGTGCCGATGTTGAACCAGACCGCAGCGTCAACACCATCTGCACGCTGTTACCGACGACGATGCGCCGGGGCGTCAACATCAGCGTGCAGCGGCCCTCGAACGCCGCGCCCGCGCCCCACAGCGCGAGCATGCCGGCGTGGCCCTGCTTGATCAGCGTGCGGCTGGCGTGCGAGAGCAGCGCTCGGCGCTCGGCCGACGCGCTCGGCAGGTGGCGCTGCACCCACTCGACGATGAGCAACGGATGGTCCTTGGCGATGTCGTTCAGGTGATTGGCCACGCTGCGACGCACGTAGGCGCTCGGGTCGTCGTGCAGCGCGCCGAGGATCGGCCACGACGGCGAAGGGTCGGCGATCAGCGCCTTCAACTGCAGGCCCCAGGGCAGGCGAGGGCGGCTGCCTTCGCTGGCCAGGCGGCGCACGTGCGGGCTCGGGTCTTGGGTCCAGCGTTGCAGCGTTTCGAAGACGAGCGCTGGGTGGGCGACGATCAACGGCCGGATGGCGAACTCGGCCGTCAAGCGCTGCGTCAGCGCGTGCAAGGCGCGCAGCGCGCGCTCGGGGTGTTCGAGACCACGCCGCGCCACGAATTCGCCGAGCGGCCAGACGATCCAGCCGGCCAGGCCCTGCGTGGCCACGTCGCGCGCCGACGACGACACGCCGTCGATCTCGATCGGCGGCGCGAGCGCAGCTTCGATGACCCCGCACGCGGCATCGAAGTCCGCTGGCAGTACGGCTTCGAGTGCATCGGCGATCTGCATTGCGCGCGCCTTCATCTCCAACGCGTCGAGGCCTTTGAGGGCCACGCGCTCGAAGCGCTTGCGGTCG
>CADEEN010000128.1 GCA_902826345.1 uncultured Burkholderiales bacterium
GAACGACAGCGCCACCGCCCAGATGAGCTGCTTCGGTGTGCGGATGGGGCCTTCGTGCGGCAGGTCGTGGTCGTCGTGGTGAGCGTTGCTCATGCCATCCTCGTCAAAAGAGAACTCGCAAAAAACATTGCGTGCACGGGGCACGCAAAGGCCGCGAATTATAGCGACGAGGCTGTCGCTCGAGAGCCAACGATGGCCCGGCGGCTAGAATGCCGCTCCTCGCGCCCGTAGCTCAGTGGATAGAGTATTGGCCTCCGAAGCCAAGGGTCGCTGGTTCGATCCCAGCCGGGCGCGCCAGGGCCGCCGCGGTGTTGTCCTACACGGCGACGCGCGATCCGCGGGCCTGCGCCGCGGCGCTGCCGGTTGACCATGACGCTCGAGAAAGCGAGCGCCCCATGGACAAACAGAACCCACCGATCAGCCACGGCGTCTTCAAGCCCGTCGGCCACGTCGTCATCTCGTTCCCTTCGGCCAGCGATCAGGACCAGGCCGCGCGGGCGCTGCGCGCACTCGGATTGGGCGCCGACGACATCACGCTCTACAGCGACGGCGAGATGCGCCGCCAGGTCGCCGCCGATCTCGAACGCGCGACCGGCCTGGCGTCGCTCGGCCAGGAGTTGAATCTCGTCAAGGCGCAGGGCGAGCTGGCGGCGCTCGGCTATCACTTCCTGGTGGTGAAAGCGGATGACGACGAGATGGCGCGCCGCATCGCCGAGACGGCAGCACCCTTCAAGGCCGAACGCGCGCAGCACTACGGCAACTTCGTCATCGAGGAGTTGATCTCGCACCCGGACGACGAGCCGCAGGTGGCCGAGTCGCCCGATCGCGGCCTCGACGCACAAACGCCGTCCGGGCGCGAGGCCGAGCGCGCGCTGCGCAAGCACCGCTCGTGAAAACGCTCGCCCGCCCTCATGGCGGGGTGGCGTCGCTGCCGTAATCCTTCAAGCGGTTGTAGAGCGTCTTCAGGCTGATGCCGAGCGCCGCTGCGGTGCGCTCGCGCTGGTGCTCGAAATGTTCGAGCGTGGCCAGGATGATCCGGCGCTCGGCATCGGCCAGCGACGCGCCTAGCGGCAGCGTGATCGTGGCTGCTTCGGCCAACGAGGCTTTCGCCGGCGGCAACGCTTCAAGGGCTTCGGCCGCCAACGGCACGTCGCGCGGCAGCCACTCGTCGCTGACCTGCTCGCCGTCGGTCATCACGTACGCGCGCTGCATGGCGTTGCGCAGCTCGCGCACGTTGCCCGGCCAGCGGTAGGCCTCGAGCTTGCTCACCGCCGCCGGCGACAGCGTCTTCTCCTTGCCTTCCTGCTGGCTGATGAGCCGCAGGAACCGATCCGCAAGCAAGGGCACGTCGGACAGCCGCTCTCTCAAGGCCGGCACCTCGATCGGGAACACATTGAGGCGGTACATCAGGTCCACGCGCAGGCGGCCCTCGGCCACGGCCTTCATGGGCGAGCGGTTGGTCGCAGCGATGATGCGCACGTCGGTTTCCTGGCTCTGCGTGGCCCCGACCCGCATGAAGCGGCCGGTTTCCAGCACGCGCAGCAGCTTGACCTGCATGTCGAGCGGCATCTCGGTGATCTCGTCGAGGAACAGCGTGCCGCCGGCCGCGCGTTCGAAGAAGCCCTGATGCTGGCGATCGGCGCCGGTGAAGCTGCCCTTCTCGTGGCCGAAGACTTCGCTCTCGATCAGGTTCGGCGAGATGGCGCCGCAGTTCACCGCGAGGAACGGCTGCTTGCGGCGCCGGCTCAGCTCATGCAGCGTGCGCGCGACGAGCTCCTTGCCGGTGCCGCTCTCGCCGCTGATCAGCACCGAGACGTTGGTGCCGGCGACACGCGCGATCTGGTGGTAGATGCGCTGCATCGGCGCCGAGCGGCCCCAGAGGTGGCCGAAGCGCCCGCTCTTCGCCCACTCCACCTCGAGCCCGGCGATTTCGGCCTGCAGCTCCGCCGGCCGCATGACACGCGACAGGATCGCGCGCAGTTGCGCCGACGCGATCGGCTTGACCAGGTAGTCGGCCGCACCGACGCGCAGCGCCTGGATCGACGTTTCCAGGCTGGCGTGGCCGGTGACCAGCACGACCTCCGACTGCGCCAGCAGCGCGCCGTCGTCGAACAGCGACAGGCCGCTGCCGTCAGGCAGCTTCAGGTCGAGCAGCACGATGTCGGGCGTTTGCAGCGCGATCTGGCGGCGCGCGTCGCGCAGCGTGTGCGCGGTGGCAACGGTGAACTGCTCGTCGGCGACCAGCGTCGACAGCAGGCTGGCCGAATCGACATCGTCGTCGACGATCAGGGCGTGGCTCACGGCGGCTTCTGTTGGGGGTGGAGGCCGCAGCGTAGGCAGCACCGGTGCGCCGGCCTGTCGGACGAGTCGGACATGCGCTGTCGGACAACGCGCCATGCCACCGTCGCAGGCGCAGGCGCAGGTACACGAATTGCTGCGCGGCCTTCAAAAAGGAGAAACGGCCATGGGCACTTGCATCGTCTGCGCCAACGAATCGGCGCGCAGCTTCGACGTCATGTACGAGGGCGGCATCCTGACCTTCGACAGCTTCCAGTGCGCCATCCACCGCCTGGCGCCCGTGTGCAACCACTGCGAGTGCGTGATCATCGGCCACGTCGTCGAATCCGAGGCCGCGATCTACTGCTGCACGCAGTGCGCGCTCGGCGCGCAGGCCAAAGGCATCGACACCGGCACCGACGCAGCGCCCGGGGCCTGACGCTGCGGTCGGTGCGGCGCGCTTACGGCGCCGGGTACTCGTCGGTCGCGTCGTCGCTGTCGTCGGCGCGCACCCGCAACAGACGCACGCCGCTCTCGGCGGTGTCGTCCGGCAACACCACGAGCAGCCAGTCGGCGTTCTCGGGCGCCGTCAGCGTGACATCGAAGAACGGCGTCTTGCTGCCGGCCGGCGTCAGGCGCAGCTGGTATTCGCCGCCTTCGATCTCCACCGAGTCGTCACCGCTGGCCGGCGCGGCCTGCTTGTAGGCCACGGCGCTGACACGCGGCGTCGCGGTTGTCAGGTCCGCGCCGACGCTGGTCATGTAGACATCGAACGGCCCGGCATTGGCCGCGGCGTTGAAGACGCGCACGCGCGCATCGTCGCTGGTCAGGCTCTTGTTGAACGGATCGCGGATCGGCAGCAGCTCGACGCCGCCGTCGGTCGGCAGCGCCAGCAGCGTGAACTTGTTGCCGCGGTCGGCGTTGAAGGCCCGCGTCGCCAGGTCGTCGCTGCCGCCGGCGGCGCGCAGCGTGAAGGTGTAGTCCTCGGTGGAGACGTCGTAGTACTGGCTGGCGTATTTGTAGGCGACGTCGTTGGCGCCGGTTTCAGCGGTGCCGTTGCGCAGCAGCGTGAAGTTGCCGCATTCGCCGCAGCTCTCGCCCTCGGGCACCGCGTGCACGAAGCGAATCTTCGGGTCGGCCACGTCGGCGCGGTCATCGGCGCTGTCGTCGTCGGAGCCGCCGCAGGCCGCGAGCAGCGTCGCCGACGCGGCGGCCAGCAACAGGAATCGGAAGGCTTTTGGAAACTGGATCATCGGTTTACCTTGGTTGAGTGACGAGATGCATTCGGGCGCGCGCGCCCCTGCGCTGTCACTTCGGCAACGGCCGTGCCCATGCGACGCCAGGCCGCGTTCTCCGGCACGGCACTTGCCGATGGATACGCCCGACTCAACCAACGCAGGAAACCGAAATGGCCACCGATCCGAAGCGCAGCGATGACGAATCCGATGACGAGCAGATCGAGCAGCACTTGCCGCGCCGCGGCCGCAGCGAGGCCGACGCTGCGCCTGAACGGGCGACGCAGGGCGAGCGCAGCTACCGTGAGCTCTATACCGAGGCGAAGGCACGCAGCCTGCCGGGCCGCTCGACGATGAGCAAGGAAGAGCTCGAACGGCGCTTGTCGCGCTGAAGCAGCGCGCGCGACGCTGCGGCATCAATTGCCGCAACGCGCGCGACGCTGCTGCCCTCAGGCCGTTACTGGCTGGCGGCCGAAGCCGGCGGCATCGGCGCGGGGGTGGTGCTGGTCGAGGGCGCCATCGGCGCGTCGGCCGGGCGCTTCTCGCAGCCGGCCAACCCGGCCAACGCGAACACGGCCGTCGCCAGGACGATCGACAGCGGAACTTTGCTCTTCGTCATGCGTATCTCCTTGAGTTGCGCAGCCGACGGCCGCACACGCCACTGGTGCAGCAAGGCATGTGCCTGCCCGTTCGAAGCGGGCGCCGCCGCCGCGGGCACGCGGTTTGCTGTCGTCCGTGCATGACCGATGTCCGGCGCGACGCCAGGTTCGCACGCACGCTGCTCGGCGCGGCCATCGGCGCGGTGCTGCTGGTCACGGCCGGCTGCGCGGTCTGGCGCGCCGGCGAAGCGCGCGATCTGGCGCGGCGCAGCGAGCCGTTCGAGCAGCGGCCCGAGGGCGCGACGCGACGTCTGCTGATCGCCGGCGACAGCACGGCAGTCGGCACCGGCGCGTCGTCACCGATGCAGAGCGTGGCCGGCTTGATCGCCCAGCAGCAGCCGCGCCTGCTGATCGAAAACCGCGGCCGCGACGGCGCGCTTTTTGCCGATGTGACGCAGCAACTGCTGCGCGCGGGGCGCTTCGACGCGGTGCTGATCCAGGCCGGCGGCAACGACGTCATCCGCCTGCGCAGCGCCGAGGAGATGCGCACCGACATCGATCAGATGCTCGAAGCGGCGCGCCAGCGCGCCGACGTGGTGATCTTCATGCCGGCGGGCAACGTCGGCAACGCGCCGTTCTTCTTCGTGCCGTGGTCGTGGTGGATGACGCACCGCGCGCGCGAGATGCACCGCCTGGCCGAGAGCGCCAGCGCGCGCGCCAACGCGACCTACGTCAAGCTGTTCGAGGAGCGCGAGAACGACCCGTTCGTGCGCCAGCCCGAACTCAACGCCAGCGACGGCCTGCACCCGAGCGATGCCGGCTACCGCGTCTGGTGGCAAGAGTTGCAGACGCAGAGCGAGTTGACGCGGCGTCTGGCGGCAGCACCTTGACGGCGCGACGACGTTTACAGCGCGGGCGCGAGCGACGACGCAGGCAGCGAGCGATCGTCGTCGGCTGTCACCGAGGCCGCCTCGGCGACGTCGGCAGGCGATGCCGCACCCAGCTCGCCGATGCAACGCACGGCGTCGGCAGCCGTGGTTGCCAGCGCGTCGGCGCCGATCGCCGCCGCAGCGCCGTCGATCGATGCTGCCGTGGCGCCGCCCTGCCAGGCGACGACGACGATGCGCAGCCCGGGCCTGCGCCGCCGCAGGTGGCGGCAGACGTAGCGCGCCCGCGTGCGCCAGCCTTCGGCCAGGTAGTTGACGACGACGATGTCGACGCCGCCGAGGTCGAGCGAGTCGATGGCGCGCGGGCTCAATTCGTCGGCGGGCTTGACCGTCGCCGCATGGCCTTCGGAAGAGAGCGTGCGCGCCAGCATCTGCGCGGCGATCGAGTCGAGCGCCGACTGGCCGCCGATGCAGAGCAGCCGCGGCGCGTCGGCGCCCGGCGCGTCTTGCGCTTCGTCCAGATCGTCGAGCAGAACGCGCATGCCGTCGGCCACGCGCTCGCGGCGCTCGGCATCGGGCGTGGCCTCGGTGAGTTGCAGCGCCGGCAACGCCACCTCGGCATAGAACGCGGCCAGCGTGCCGTCACGCACCTGGTCGCGCGCCAGCTCGACGGCGTCTTCGACCTCGCCGGCGACCAGCCGCTGGTACAGCGTCGTCGGCGCGTCGAACGCCGGCTCGTTGCCGAGCAGCAGGTCGAAGATGCGCAGCGGCCGCACATGGCGGCCGAGCACGACCAGACACACCGTCAACGGCGTCGCCAGCACCAGGCCGACGGGGCCCCAGACCACCGTCCAGAAGGTGGCCGAGACCAGCACCGCCAGCGCCGACAGGCCGGTGGAGGTGCCATAGGCCCAGGGCTCGATCAGGTTGTTGCTGATCAGCTCCAGCGTCACCACCAGCGCCAGCGTCCACAGCAGCATGTTCCAGCCCGGGTCGACGGCAAAGGCCATCGTCAGCGGAAACAGCGCCGCCAGCGCCGGGCCGAGGTAGGGCAAAAAGCGCAGCGCGCCGGCGAGCAGCCCCCACAGCAGCGCGCCGGGCACGCCGATCAGCCACAGGCCGGCGGCCATCGGTACGGCGTAGCCCGCGTTGACCAGAAACTGCGCGCCGAGGTAGCGGCTGACGCGCTCGGCGGCTTCGTTCAGCGCGTCGCCCATGCGGTGCACGTCGCCGCCGCCGGTCAGGCGCAGCAGGCGGTCGCGCAACTCGTTGCGGCTGAGCAGGATGAAGACCAGGAAAACGAAGACCAGGCCGGCCGTCAGCAGCGGCGCGAGCACCGGCGCCAGCACCTCGCCGAGCGCCTGCAGCGGCCGCAGCGGCGGCTCCTCGAGCTGCACGCGCAACGGCTCCTGCTGGGCGCGCTGCGCGGCCTGCGCCTGCGCGCGCGGCAGCGGCCGGCTCGGAGCGCTGGCCGCCGCCGCGGCGGGATCGAGCGCGCGGCGCGTGGCGTTGACCTCGCCTTCCACCACGTGCAGCAGGCGCGCCGCGTCGTCGAGCACACCGCGCCGGGACATCGATTCGCGCAGCTCGCGCAGCTTGCCCTGGATGGTCGATTGGTAGGTCGGCACCTCGCGCGCCAGCGCCATGAGCTGCGAGCCGGCGAAGACCGAGGTCACGCCGACGACGCCGACCGTCATCGAAACGACGACGCTGACGGCCAGCCAGCGCGGAAAGCGCCAGCGGCGCAAGCGGCTGACGAGCGGGTCGAGCAGAAAGCCGAGCAGCGCCGCCAAGGCCAGCGGCACGAAGATCTCCTTGCCGAAGTGCAGCGCCGCGATCACCAGCGCCATTGCCAGCATGGCCAGCACCACCGACAGGTGGCGTTGCTCGCCGATGGCCGCAGCGGCAGAAGCAGCGGGGGTGGATCGGTCGAACATGTTCGCACTGTGCCTGGGCTGCCGCGTGATTTGTGCAGGCGCGCAACGCAGCCCCTTGTAGTCCGGCGCCGACAAGGACAAGCGCTGCGCGCCGATGGCTCGTTGCGGCGCCACGGCCCACACTGAGGCGAGGACGGATCATTCGACAGCGTCATGCAACAGAAACGAACGGACAAGATGGCCGACATGCGTCGCCAGCGCCTGCGCATCCGCCGCGCGAGCGTCGGTGTGCTGGTCGTCCTGGGCGTCTTCGCCCTGGTGTCTTGCGAAGGGCTGATGCAGCGCGGCGGGTTGTCGCAGGCGCCCGCGGCGACGTCGGTGCCGCTGAACGCGCCGCTCGACGGCGGGGCCGCGGCCGAGCGACGGTCGTAGTCGGTGGCTGCGCGATCGTTTGCGGGGCCGGTCTGCATCGTCATCAACGGCCGCTCGGGCTCGGCCGAAGGCGACGCCCGCCGCGACGCGCTCGCCGCAGCGCTGCAATCGCAAGGGTTGAAGCACGAGTTTTTCAGCGCCGGCGACGGCAGCGCGTTGCAGCGCTGCGCCGCGCAGGCTGTGGCGCGGGCCCACCGGGAGCAGGGGCTGGTGGTGGCCTGCGGCGGCGACGGCACGATCAACACCGTCGCCCAGGCCTTGCAGGGCAGCGCGCTGCCGTTCGGCGTGCTGCCCGCCGGCACCTTCAACTACTTCGCCCGCGCCCATGCGCTGCCGGAAGAAACGGCAGCCGCGGTGGCGCTGTGGCGCGACGGCCGCGCGCAGCCGGTGCAGGCCGGCCGGGTCAACGAGCAGTTGTTCGTCGTCAACGCCAGCATCGGCCTGTACCCGAAGCTGCTGCGCGCGCGCGAAGAAGACAACGCTCGGCTGGGGCGCTGGCGCGTCGTCGCAGCGTGGGCGGCGCTGCGCACCGTGCTGCGCGACAACCGCAGCCTGCACCTGCTGCTCGACAGCGACGCGCGAGCCCGCGAGCGCGTGCGCACGCCGACGCTGTTCATCGGCAACAACCGCCTGCAGCTCGAACAGTTCGGCCTGCCGCTGGCCGCGGATGTGGGCGGCGGAATGCTGGCCGCCGTGCGGGTGCGCCCGCTGCGCCCGTGGCCGCTGATCGCACTGGCGCTGCGCGGCATGCTCGGCTCGCTCGGCCCGGCGCCCGAGGTCAGCGCGACGCTGGTGCGCACGCTGCGCGTGCAGCCGCACGGCCGCCGCGCCACGCGGCCGCTGGAAGTGGCGTTCGATGGCGAGCTGCGCACGATGACGCCGCCGCTGCACTTTCGCGTTGCCGCCGATCCGCTGTGGCTGATCAAGCCCGAGGCGCCGGCGGACAGCGCGTGACGACGATCCTGCACATCTCCGACCTGCACTTCGGCACCGAGGTGCCGCACGCGGTGCAAGCGCTGCTGCGGCTGGCGCGCGCCGCGCCGCCGGATGTGCTGATCGTCTCCGGCGACGTCACGCAGCGCGCGCGGCGCGCGCAGTTCGACGCCGCGGCGGACTTCATCGGCCGCCTGGCGGCCACGCAGGTGCTGGTGGTGGCCGGCAACCACGACATCCCGCTGTTCGACCTGCCGCGCCGGCTGTTCGCGCCGTACGCCGGCTACGGCCGCGCCTTCGGCGCCGATCTCGAACCGCGGCTGGCGCTGCCCGACGTGCGCATTGCCGGCGTGCACACCGCGCGCGCCTGGCGCCACGTCGTCGGCCACGTGACCGCCGCGCAGGCGGCGCGCTCGGCCGCGTGGCTGGCCGACGGGCCGGCCGACGCGCTGCGCATCGTCGTCACGCACCACCCGCTGGCGGCGCCGGATGCGCAAGACGAGGCACAGCGCGTGCGCGGCGTCGGCGCCGCGCTGCCGCACTGGTGGCAGGCCGGCGTGCACCTGGCGCTCGGCGGCCACATCCACCGGCCGTACTTCATGCCGCTGCACGGCTTGCGCGTCGAGGGGCGAGGCTGCCTGTGGCTGGCGCAAGCCGGCACCGCGGTCTCGCACCGGCTGCGCGCGCCGTGGCCGCACTCGGTCAACCGGCTGCGCCGCGATGCGCCGTCGCGCTGGTCGATCGAGCGCTGGAACCTGGAGCCCGGCGACAGCGAATTCACGCTGCACGAAGCGATGACGCTCGACACGCAGCACGGCCGCGCCGCGCCTTGAAGGCCGCAACCGCTTGTCCTACGCCGCGCAGGAGGCCAGTCCGACAGACCGGCGCCATGGCCGCTTTTAGATTGCGTTCACGGGCCGAACAGCCCCGGCCGCGCGGGTCGATGCAGGGACCGCGTGGGCTGAAAGATTCAATCCCTGCCTGCCAATCATCGAAGGAGACCGACATGGACTGGAACCGCATCGAAGGCAACTGGAAGCAAGTCAAGGGCAAGGTGCAGGAGCAATGGGGCAAGCTCACCGACGACGACTTCGACATCGTCGACGGCCGCCGCGAACAGCTCGCCGGCAAGATCCAGGAGCGTTACGGCATCGCCAAGGACGAAGCCGAACAGCAGATCGCGAACTGGGAGCGCAGCGCCACCGACCGCTGGTTCGACGACCCGAACGTGCGCCACTGATCCGGCGCCGCGCGGCGCGCAAGCGCCGCGCGATCCGGCGCCTCTCGAACAGAGCAACAACAGACCCGCAGCAGGAGTCCACCATGAACCACATCAGAACCTGCGTCATCGCCGCGGCGGCGGCGATGAGCGCCATCGTCCTGCCGGCGTGCAGCGTCACCCGCGACCAGCAAAGCGTCGGCACGTACATCGACGATGCGACGCTGACGACCCGCGTCAAGGCCAAATTCGCCGAAGACAAGACGGTCAGCGCGCTGGCCATCAACGTCGAGACGTTCAAGGGCATGGTGCAGTTGTCCGGCTTCGCCAAGTCGGGCGAGGAGAAGGCCATGGCCGAGCGTCTGGCGCGCAACGTCTCCGGCGTCACCGGTGTGAAGAACGACATCGTTGTGCGCAGCTAGGACAGTCTCGGACTGCCGGAAAGAGGCGGGTGTAGGTTTACTCCTACACCCGTTTCGGCACTTCGCCGCCATGATCCGGCCGACCGCGCACGCACACTACGGCTCGTCTCAGACGCCGCTTTTATGCATTCCCTGAAGACCTTCATCGTCGAAGACAGCCCGATCATTCTGGACAACCTTGTGGCCACCCTCGAGGAACTGACTCCGGTACAGGTCATCGGCTCGGCGCCCGATGAAGAGGCGGCGGTGGACTGGCTGACGGCCGACGGGCGCACGGTCGATCTGGTCATCATCGATGTCTTCCTGAAGGCCGGCTCCGGCCTCGGTGTGCTGAAGCGCGCGGCACAGCGCAACCTGCCCGGCAAGCGCGTGGTGCTGACCAACTACGCCACGCAGGAGATGCGCAGGAAGTGCCTCGAGCTCGGCGCCGACCGCGTCTTCGACAAGTCCAACGAACTCGACGATCTGGTCAGCTACTGCGCGCGCCTGTCCGACGGCACGGCAGACACCGGCCCGGGCGCGCGGATGGGACG
>CADEEN010000129.1 GCA_902826345.1 uncultured Burkholderiales bacterium
CTTTCTCGAACGCGACATCCGCGAGATGCAGCGCCTGACCAAGGGCCAGCCGAACTACTTCAGGAAGCGCATCCGCATCGCCGTGGCCGAAGCGGCGACGATCCGCGAGGTGACGCTGCCCTTCCAGGGCCGCAGCATTGCCGCCAAGGAGATCAGCATCACGCCGTATGCCGACGATCCGCTGCGCGCCCGCTTCGAGCAACTGATCAACAAGCGCTATGTCTTCACGCTGTCCGACGCCGTGCCCGGCGGCGTGCTCAGCATTCGCACGCAGGTCGATGCGCCGACGGCCGGCACGCCACCGCTGCTGGCCGAAGAGATGGCGCTCGAGCGCCAGGCACCCGCGGTCAAACCTTGAAAGCATCGACACCATGAGCCCCTTGCGCCCCACCCTCACCAGCTTCGCCCTGCTGCTGGCCCCGACGCTCGCGCAGGCCAACGACTTCCCCACTGTGGACCGCGTGCTCTACGTGCAGGAATGCGTACGCGACAACCCGGGGCCGCAGTTCGAGATGATCAACAAGTGCTCGTGCGCGCTCGACCGCATCGCCAGCACGGTCAAGTTCGCCGACTTCACCACCATGAGCACCGTCGTCAAGGCAGTCAGCATCGGTGGCGAGCGCGGCAGCGAGTTGCGTGACAATGAGACGATCAAGCCGCAGATCGCGCGCTACCGCGAGCTGCAGGCCAAGGCGCGCAAGGCCTGCTTCATCGGGCCGCAGTAAACATTCGTCGCACGATCCGAAGGATGGCCATGACACACCTGCTCAAGAGTCTTCTGGCGACGCTGCTGCTGTTCATTGCCTTGCCCGCTGCTGCCGGGCTGCAGCCGAGCGACGACCCGCAAGCCAGCCCGGTCTGGCTGAAGGTCAAGGCGAGCCTGTTCGAGAACAAGCCGATCGCCGCGGCCCCGGCCGACATGCTGCTGCTCGAAGCGCCGGCGCGCGCGATCGACGCCGCCGTGGTGCCGATCGCCATCCGCGCGCGCTGGCCGCACAACGCTTCGCTGCACGTGCGCAAGCTGTATCTCATCATCGACGCCAACCCGTCGCCCATCTCGGCCATCTTCGCCTTCACGCCCGACAGCGGCCGCGCCGACGTCGAGACCCGCGTGCGCGTCGATGACTACTCGCACGTGCGCGCCATCGCCGAGACCAGCGACGGCAAGCTCTACATGACGACGCGCTTCGTCAAGGCCTCGGGCGGCTGCTCGGCGCCGGCCGGCAGCGACGCCGCAGCGGCGCTGGCAACGATGGGCAAGATGAGCTTTCGCGTCGATGGCGATCTGCGCGGCACGCAGCCGGTGCTGGCGCAATTGACGGTCTCACACCCCAACCATTCGGGTCTGGCGATGGACCAGTACACGCGCCAGTTCACGCCGGCGCACTACGTGCGCAAGATCGACGTCAGCCGCGGCGGCAGGCCGGTGTTCTCGGCCGACGTCGATTTCTCGATGAGCGAGAACCCGAGCTTTCGCTTCCACTTTCTGCCGCAAGGCCCTCAGGGAAGCAGCGAACTGCGCGCCAGCGTCGTCGATTCGCAGGAGCGGCGCTTCGAAGGCCAGTTCACGCCGCCTTCGCCTTGAGAGCGTCCGCGTCTATTGCCCGTAGCGCGGGTTGCGCTCGCGACGCTCGCTCCAGTCGCGCAGCATGAAAGCCATGGCGCGGGTCCAGCTTTCGTCGTTGTTGCCGCGCATGTCGACCGACTTCGACAGCACTTCCTGGTCGGTCGTTGCATCGCGCACCGAGACGTTGACGTTGAGAATCAACTCGCTGACGCGTTGCACCCAGCCCACTGCGACGAGGCGCGTGCCCAGGCGCTGCGCCACGTCGGCGAGGCAGCCGTTGCAGCGGTACACGAAAGCGTGCTGCGCGCGCAGCGCATCGATCTGCGCCTGCGCCGGCGCGGTTTCGACCATGCGGTACAGGCCGCGCTGATGCAGGCCTTGCTGCAATTGCGCCTGGATCGCGGCCAGCCGGCGCTTGTGGTCGGCGTCGCGCGCCGGGTCGGGTTGGTCATCGACCAGCTCGAAGCTGATCACCGCCATCGCCGGCGGTTCGGCGGCCAGGGCGGCGCTGCTGCACAAGACCAGCGCCGCGCAGACCTTCCGCAACCACATCGATTTCATCGCGACACTTTCGACAACACGGCGAGCGCAGTCTAACGATGCGCACCTTGCTGACCAAAACACTCGTGCTCTTCGTGCTGATCGGCTGCGTCGGCGTCGGCAGCAGGGCGCCACGCGCTGTCGCGCTCGCCGACGGCGTGTACCTGCTGCCCGGCAGCGGCGGCGCGGCCGACGACGGCAACCTCGGCCGCATCGGCAACGCCGGCTTCATCGTCGGCGACAGCGGCGTCATCGCCATTGACACCGGCACGTCGCATGCCCACGGCAAGGCGCTGCTGGCGGCGATCCGCGCCGTCACCGACAAGCCGGTGAAGCTGGCCCTGATCACGCACACGCGGCCCGAGTTTCTCTTCGGCGGCACGGCCTTCCGCGAGGCCGGCATTCCGATCCGCACGCACAGCCGCAGCGCGCGGCTGATGGCCGCGCGCTGCGAAACCTGCCTGAAGACACTGCGCCAGACGCTCGGCGACGCGCCGATGCAAGGCACCGCGCTGTACAAGCCCGATCAGGAGTTCGACGCCACGCACGACCTGGCCACGATCGGCCGCACCGTGCGCGTGCTGCACTTCGGCCACTCCAGCGGGCCGGGCGACATCGCCGTGCTCGACATCGCCAGCGGCGTGCTCTTCGCCGGCGGCCTGGCCGACGTGCAGCGTGTGCCCGACACGCAGGACAGCGACCTCGCCGGCTGGCACCGCGCGCTCGCGGCGCTGCGCGAGTTGCCCGTCAAGACCGTCGTGCCGGGCCACGGTGACGCGGCGCCGACCGAGGCAGCCATCGGCGGCGTGCAGAGCTACCTGACGAGCATCGAAGCCCGCGCGCGCGAACTCGTCGCTGCCGGCGCGTCGCTGTCCAGCGTGCCCGACATGAGCGAGCTCGCCGCCTATGCATCCTGGGATCAATACGAGACAATCCACCGTCGCAACGCATCGATCGTGTTCCTGCGCGTCGAGCGCGAAGCGATGTTCAAGTAGGCCCGTCGATGAAACGCATCTCGATGTCACGCCGTGAAGTCCTTTGCAACGCCGGGTCGCTGGCGCTGGCCGGTGCAGCGATGCCGACGCTGGCCGCCGTCGGCGGATTGCCGAGCGCCGCCCACGGTGACTCTTCGCCCGAATGGGAGCGCCTGGCCGCGAAGCTGTTCCCCGGCAAGCGCATCGAGGCCGGCAGCGGCATCGTCACGCTGACGGCGCCGCTGCGCGCGGCGTACGGCGCCTCGGTGCCGGTGAAGGTGGTGTCGAAGTTCGCGCAGACGCCGTCGCTGTACGTGCGCCGCTTGCACATCGTCGTCGACAAGAACCCGTCGCCGATCGCCGCCGTGATCGACCTGACCACCGACGCCGGCCAGGCCGATTTCGAAACCCGCCTGCGCGTCGACGAGTACAGCCACGTGCGCGTGATCAGCGAACTCTCCAACGGCGAGCTGCACACCGACTCGCGCTACGTCAAGACCTCCGGCGGCTGCTCGGCGCCGCCGAACCGCGACGCGCTGCACCTGATCGGCAAGACGATGTTCAAGCTGCCCGCGGGCGTGACGATGAACGCGCCGACCGCCGCCGACGTGACCGTCGTCCATCCCAACGACACCGGCTTCGAGTTGAACAACGTCACCGTGATGTTCATCCCACCGCACTTCGTGCGCAGCATCAAGGTGAGTTTTGCCGGCAGACGAGTCTTCGACGCCGACCTCGACTTCTCCGTCAGCGAGAACCCGACGCTGCGCTTTCACTTCGTGCCGCGCGGCCCGGGTGAATTGCGTGCCGAGGTCACCGATTCGAAAGACGGCCGGTTCGTCGGCACGCTGGCTGTCGCCGCAGCGGGTTGAGATGCTGCGGCCCGCACTGCTTATCGCCGCGCTGTCGATCGCGGCAGCACAGATCGCCGCAGCGGGTGTTCCGCTGCCCTACAAACCGAGCGTCATCGAACCCAAAGGCGCGCCCGAGCGCTACGAGTTCGACCTCACCGCCGCGCTGGCCCGAGCCAAGGCCGAGAAGAAGCGCTTGTACGTCTACCTCGGCGCCAACGACTGCCCGTTCTGCCGCAAGTACGAAGCCTTCCTCGACGCGAACGCGGCCGCGCTCGCGCCACACTTCGCCAAGGACTATCTGGTCTACGACCTGCGCAGCACGTTGAAGGCGCAGAGCGACCGACTGCACTTTCGCATCGGCGACAAGTCGATGTCGTACAAGGAGTACATGGCCACGCTCGGCGACGAGCGCGCGCGCCAACTCGTCTACCCCAGCGTGTGGCTGCTCGGCGGCGACGGCAAACCGCTGATGCAGATGCCGGCGGGAACCGGCACGTTCGAGACGGTGCCGGAGCAGTTGGAAATTTTGCGGCTGGAGCAGTAGCCCTAAGTCGTCGCCTTCGCCAACCGGCGCGAGTTCGCCGGATCGCGAAACACCAGCGGATGTTCGGTGACGGGCTTCAACGTCGCCGCCACTTCGGCGCGCTTCACCGCTTCGATCACCTTCGCATGGTGCGGGCTCTCGCGGCAGACCGGGTCGGCCACCTCGGCGTCCTGCGCAATCAGGTAAGCCTGACAGCGGCAGCCGCCCAAGTCTTCTTCCTTGAACTCGCAGCTCGAACACGGCTCCTTCATCCAGCCGGTGCCGCGATAGCGGTTGAAGCCCTCCGAGTCGAACCAGATCTCGCGTAACGACTGGTCGCGCACGTTCGGGAACGACAGGCCCGGCAGCATCTTCGCCGTGTGGCAAGGCAATGCGGTGCCGTCCGGCGCGACGGTCAAGAACATGCTGCCCCAGCCGTTGACGCACTTCTTGGCCTTGCCTTCGTGGTAGTCCGGCGCGACGAAGAAGATGCGCAGGCGCTCGCCCATCTTCGCGCGCCAGGCGTCGGTGACCGCTTCAGCTTTCTTCAACTGCTCGCGCGTCGGCAGCAACTGATCGCGATTGACATACGCCCACGAGTAGTACTGCGTGTTGGCGAGTTCGATGTACTCCGCGCCGAACTCGGCCGCCATGGCGATGATGCGGTCGATGTGGTCGATGTTGTAGCGGTGGATGACGACGTTCATCACCATCGGCCAGCCCTGGTCCTTGATGATGCGCGCTACCTTGTTCTTCAACTCGAAGGTCTTCGTGTGCGAGAGAAAATCGTTCATCTCGCGCGTCGAATCCTGGAAACTCAGCTGCACGTGGTCGAGGCCGGCATCTTTCAACGCCGCTGCGCGTGACTCGGTCAAGCCCACGCCCGAGGTCAGCAGGTTCGTGTAGTAGCCCAGGCGCCGCGCCTCGGCGATGATGACCTCGAGGTCGTCTCGCAGCAGTGGCTCACCGCCCGACAGTCCGAGCTGCACCGCGCCCATCTCGCGGCCCTGGCGCAGCACGCGCAGCCAGTCGTCGGTGGCAAGCTCCTGCTCCTGCGTCGCGAAGTCCACCGGGTTGAAGCAGAACACGCAGTGCAGCGGGCAGCGGTAGGTCAGCTCGGCGAGCAACCACAGCGGCGGGCCGGGCCTGACGGCAGCGTCCATCAATCCCACACCAGCCACCGTTGTTGCACGGCGATGTCGATGAACGCACGCACATCGCCTTCGAGCCCCGTCGCGCCATACGCCTGTTCGAGGTCGGCAACGATCGCCGAAAAACTGCGCTCGCCGTCGCAGCGCTGCATGATCTCTCCCGCGCTGCCGTTCAACTTCACCATGCCTTCGGGATAGAGCAGCACATGGGAGCCCTGCACTTCTTCCCACTGCAATCGAAACCCTGGGCCGACGCGCGGCACGCTGTCTGCTGTCAACGCGCTCACGGCGTCACCCCGTATTTCAAGGCCATCGCATCGTTCATCGCCCACAGGATGTCGAGCTTGAACTGCAGCACCTCGCACGCACGCTCCTGCTGCTCGCGTGTCTTGAAGTGGTCGAGCGTGATCGCCAGCCCCTGCTCCACGTCGCGCCGCGCCTGGCTGACGCGGTTGCGGAAGTAGGCCAGGCCTTCGGGCTCGATCCACGTGTAGTGCTCGGGCCAGGTGGCCAGGCGCTGCTTGTGAATCTCGGGCGCGAAGAGCTCGGTCAGCGACGAGCACACCGCCTCCTGCCACGGCGCGCGGCGCGCGAAGTTCACGTACGCGTCGACGGCAAAGCGCAGCGCCGGGATGACGTGGCGCTGGTCCTGCACCTCCTCGCGCGTCAGCCCCACGGCCTGAGCCAGGCGCAGCCACGCCTCGATGCCGCCTTCGTCCTTCACGCCGCCGAGCTCGAAGCCGTCGTGATCGAGGATGCGGTGCACCCAGCCGCGGCGCACCGCCTGGTCGGGGCAGTTCGACAGCACCGCTGCGTCTTTCACCGGAATCGCGATCTGGTAATAAAAGCGGTTGGCCACCCAGCCGCGCACCTGCTCCTTCGACGCGCGGCCGCTGTTGAGCATGACGTTGAACGGGTGGTGGATGTGATACGAGCGGCCGCGCTCGCGCAGCTTGGCTTCGAACTCTTCACGGCTCCAAGCGATCATCAGTCAGACCTCGATCGTCATGCCGTCCTCGCAGACTTCGATGCCGTGCTGCTTCAACGCAGCGCGCTCGGCCGAGTCTTCGTCGAGGATCGGGTTGGTGTTGTTGATGTGGATCAGCAAGCGCCGCGTGCGCGCGGGCAACTTGTCCAGCCACTCGATCATGCCGCCGACGCCGGACTGCGGCAGGTGGCCGATGCTGCGCGCCGTCTTCTTCGACAGGCCCAGGCCGATCATCTCGTCGTCGGTCCAGAAGGTGCCATCGACGAGCACCGCGTCGGCTGCGCACATGATGTCGAACAACGCCGGCGTGATCGCGCCCAGGCCGGGCGCGTAGAACGCGCTGCGGCCGCTGGCGGTGTCGGTGATCAGCATGCCGACGTTGTCGCCTGGCACCGGCGCCTCGCGGTGCGGCGAGTACGGCGCGGCCTTGCTGTCGAGCGCAAAAGCGCGAAAACCCAACCCCGCGACACCGGGAACCAAGAACGACGAGCCATCCGGCACGATGCGCTCGCGCTGCACGCCACAGTAGTGGGCGAGCACGCGCAGCACCGGATTGCCTTCGCTCAAATCCTGCATCACCGGGTCGGTGCACCACAGCGGCAGCGGCGCGCCGCGCTCGCGCAGCATGAACAGCCCCGTCGCGTGGTCGATCTGCCCGTCCATCAGCACGACGCCGGCAATCGCCGTGTCGCGCACCGCGCGCGCCGGTTGCAGCGCCGGGTGCGAACGAATCTGTTCCAGGATGTCGGGCGAGGCGTTGAAGAGCACGCCGTCGATGTCGACGTCGTTGCGCACGAAGATCGACGATTGCGTGCGCGGCTTGGCCTTCGCCGCGCCGGTGCGAACGCCCGCGCAATTGCGGCAGTTGCAGTTCCACTGCGGAAAGCCGCCGCCGGCGGCCGAGCCGAGTACCGTGATGCGCATGACGTGAGGTTTGAAAACAAAAAAGTGCCGCCGCAGCACGCTGCGGCGGCAACTCGGGCTCACTCGTTCAGCGGGCCGCCACGTACATCGTGATTTCGAAGCCGAAACGCAGATCGGTGGCGGCGGGGGTTTGCCATGTCATGTAGAGGTCTCCTTGCGGTGAGTGGCACGGCACCGGACGGTGCACGCGGGGAGGTGCTGTTCCCACGGCCGATGGTCCTGCGCCACGACCGCCCTGCACACCTGCCGCACCATGATTCGCGGCTCATGATTTTCATGAAAAGACGCACGGGCCTGCCTCTACCATCCTGTCGTGACCACCCTGTCGCTGCATACCGACACGCCACCGCTGCGCAGCCACGCGCTGCCGGTGGGCGGCGGGCATGTGCTGCAAGTGCAGGAGTTCGGCCGCGACGGTGGCATCGATGCCGTCGTCCTGCACGGCGGACCGGGCTCGGGTTGCTCACCGCTGCTGCGTCGGGTGTTCGACCCGGCGCGGTATCACATCGTCTGCATCGATCAGCGCGGCACCGGCGGCAGCACGCCGCGCGGCAGCACCGTGCAGAACACAACGCAGCACCTGCTCGATGACCTGCACCACGTGCGCGGGCAACTGGGCATCGCGCGCTGGCTCGTCGTCGGCGGGTCTTGGGGCGCTACGCTGGCCGTGGCCCACGCCGCGGCCGAACCCACCGCCGTTTCAGCGCTGCTGCTGCGCGCAAGCTTTCTCGGGCGCCGTGAAGACATCGACGGGTTTTTCCAGCAACCCGCGGCGTGGCAGTACTTCTCGCCGATCGCACCTGCCGCGCAGCGCGATGCGCTCTTGCCTTGGTTGGCCGATGTGTTCGAACACGGCGACGACGAACTCGCTGCACGCGCGGCACGAGCCTGGTCAGGGTGGGAGCACGCGTTGGCCGGCACCGCGAGCCCAGCCGAGGCTCCCATCTCGCCCTTGATCGCGCGTTACCGCGTGCAGAGCCACTACCTCGCCAACACCTGCTGGCTCGACGCCCCGACGCTGCTGGAGCGCGCCGAAGCCCTGCCGCGCGTTCCCACGCTGCTGCTGCACGGACGCGATGACCGCGTCTGCCGACCCGAAGGCGCGCAGGCCTTGCACGCGCGATTGCCGCACAGCGCGCTGCGCTGGATCGACCACGCCGGCCACGATGCCGCGCATCCGGCGATGATCCACGCGATGGTGCGCGCGCTCGACCACTTCGCGCTTCACGGCCACTTCACGGCCACGCCATGACGCTGCGCCTGAAGATCAATCTCATCGTCGGCCTGCTGACGCTGCTCTTCACCGCCGCGGTGATGACGCTGCAATGGCGCAGCCTGCGCGAATCCGTGCATGAAGAGGTGGTGGCCGCCAACCGCGTGGCCACGCAACTGCTCGGGCGTCTGTCGTGGCGCTACGCGGCGCAGGGCACGCCGGCGCTGGTGGGCTTCCTGCAAGGCGTGGGCCGTGTGCGTTCGACCGAGATCACGCTGCAGGACGCCGATGGCGCCGAGCTCTACCGCTCTCCGCCCTCGCCCTACAAGGCCGGCCGCGACGCGCCGCAGTGGTTCGAGCGCCTGATCGCGCCGGCGGCAGCGGCGCCGCAGGCGATCGAATTTCCCGACGGCAAGCTGATCGTACACGCCAACGCCTCGCGCGCCGTGCTCGACGCCTGGGACGAGACGGTGCGCCTGTCCGGCATTGCGCTGGCGCTGCTCGTCGCCGTCAACGCGCTCGTCTTCTGGCTGGTCGGCCGCGCCGTGCGGCCGTTCGGCGACATCGTCGCTGCGCTCGACAAGCTGAAAGACGGCCGCTTCGACGTTGCGTTGCCGCGCCTTGCCGGCACCGAGGCCGCGGCCATCGGCGGCGCGTTCAACCGCATGGTCGGCGAGCTGCAAGGCCACCTCGACACCGAGCGCCGCGCCGTGCGCGCCGAGCTGCAACTCACGGCGAATCGCGAACTGACGCGCTGGATCGACCAGCATGTGGAAGCCGAGCGCCGCCTGATCGCGCGCGAACTGCACGACGAGCTGGGCCAGTCGGTGACGGCGATGCGCAGCATGGCGCTGTCGATCGCGCAGCGCGGCAGCGGCGCGGATGCCGAGGTGCAGCAGGCCGCGCGCGTCATCGCCGACGAATCGTCGCGCTTGTACGACGCGATGCACGGCATCATCCCGCGCCTGGCGCCGCTCGTGCTCGACAGCTTCGGCCTGGCCGAAGCGCTCGCCGATCTGGTGGAGCGCACGCGCAAGAGTCAGCCCGGCGTGGTCATCGACACCGACGTCGCGCTCGGCAACACGCCGCTGTCCGCCGAAGTCGCGCTGACGCTGTACCGCGCCGCGCAGGAAGGCATCACCAACGCGCTGCGCCACGGGCAGGCCACGTGGTTGAAATTGACGGTGCAGGCCGATGCCGGCGATGTGCGCTTGTCACTGCACGACGACGGCAGCGGCTTGCCGGCCGAAGGCTGGCAACGCCCCGGCCACTACGGCCTGCGCTGGCTGGTCGAGCGTGTCGAATCGCTGCGCGGCGAGTTGCGTTTGCAGGCCAATGCGCCGCGAGGGGTGCAGTTGCACGTGCACGTGCCGCTGACAGTGGTCGAGGCCGTCACGTCATGACGATCCGCGTCATGCTGGTCGATGACCATGCGCTGGTGCGCATGGGCTTTCGCATGCTGCTGGCCAACGCGGGTGTCGAAGTCGTCGCCGAGTGCGAGACTGGCGAGCAGGCCTGCGCCGAGGTCGCGCGCATCAGGCCCGACGTGGTGGTGATGGACCTGTCGATGCCGGGCATGGGCGGCTT
>CADEEN010000130.1 GCA_902826345.1 uncultured Burkholderiales bacterium
GGCGCGCGCGGAACGGCGCATCGAGCCAGCGAGGCACGCCGATGTCGTTGCGAACGTGGCCGTTGCCCGCCAGCAGCACGACACCGCGGTCTGCATGGCGCGCCACGATGCGCGCCATCTGTTGATCGCGCGCCATCTGCGCCAGCGCCATGCGGCCGGCGAGCGCCGCATCGACCTGGCCGCAGTGGCTGGCGACGATCGATGCGGTGTGCGCGCCCATCATCGTTGGCGGCACGGCGGCATCGAAGCCGTGTGCGGCCAGGCCGTCGCGCATCACCGCGCGCGCCTCGCTGCGCGAAACGTTGGCCGCGACGATCGGCAACCTGTGTTCGAGCGCGAGCGCGGTGAAGCGCCGGTAGTGCGCCCACGTCCAACCCTTGCCGCCGAAAGCGGCGATCAGGGCATCGGCGTCCGGCGCAGGCGACTGCGCGAGCAGGTCGTCGATCGCGCCCTGGTGCTCGCGATCGAGCTGCTCCAGCGCCAGCGCCGGGCGCGCACCGGCGGCGAGGTGCGCTTCGAAGGCGCGCAAGCGCAGCGCGTGTTGCGCCGCGTTGTCGTGCACCTCGCCCAACAGCACCAGCGGCTGCGAAAAGCGCAGCGGTTGTTGCGCTGGTGATGCGCAAGCGGCGGCGAGCAGCGCGCCGCTCAGCAGCAGCCAAGGGCGGCACATCGGTGAATCAGGAGCCATGCGATTCATCAGCGCGAGGGAACAGCGGAAAGCGCCGCCGCGCCGAATCTACCGCCGCATCGATGGCCTGCGCCGCCAGCGGGGCATGCCGCGCCGGGTCGAGACCGAAGCGCTCATCCGTTGAGCGCAAACCGCACTGGGAAATCGACCCAGCTCTCGATGGCTTCGCCGCCACGGCGTGCCGGCACGAAGCGGCAGCGGCTGCGCACCTGTGCCAGCGCGGTGTCGTCGAACAGGCGCCAGCCGCTGGCCACGGCCACGCGCACTTGCGCCGGCTGGCCTTGCGCATCGACGAGCACCCGCAAGCGCACCACGCCTTCGATGCCGCGCTCGCGCAGCGCGGGCGGGTAGGGCACCTGCGGACAAGCGGCGTGATCGGCGTGGGCCTGCGTCAGCGGCGCTTCGATCGGCGCGGCAGCGACCTCGGGTGGTGAGGCCGCGGGTGGAGCAACCGCTGTCTTCGCCGTTGCGGACGCGCTGTCGCTGCCGGTGGGCGTTTCGCTCGTTGCGGGCACAACGACGGGCGCGGTGGGCGGGCGTGGCGCTTTGGCAGCGATCGGCGTCGGCGCGCGCTTGCGCTGCATCGGCGCTGTGCGTTGGCCTGGCGCAGCGGCGGGTTGCACCAGCGCCTCCGCCAACAACGGCAAGCGCACCATCAGCACGCTCGCGGCAGCCGGCGCCTGCACCCAAGCCAATGCATCGCCGGCATGGCGTGGCGACGCCTGCCAGAGCCATGCCAGCAGCGCCAGGTGGCCGATCACCACGACAGCCACCCACGGGCTGCGTCTCATGCAACGACCTCGGGCGCACGCGATCGCTGCGCCAGCACGGCGGTTCGGCCGTCAACGCCGTCGATGCAGCGCAGCCCGATGCCGAACAGCGCTTCAAGCGCCGGCACCGCCGCGCGCGCGGCCGGCACGTCGGCGCCGAGTTGCCGCTCGCGCACGAGCCACAGGCGATCGAAGCTGCCGAGCGCGAGGTTCAGGTCGTGCAGCACGGCGATCAATGCATGGCCGCGCTCGCGGCAGAAGGCGAGCAAGGCGTCGGTGAGTTCGAACTGCAAGCCCGGGTCGAGCGCGGCCAGCGGCTCATCGACCAGCAGCAGCGCGTCTCGCACGTCCCATAGCTGCGCGAAGACGCGCGCCAACATCACGCGCGCCTGCTCGCCGCCCGAGAGCGTGTCGAAGCGGCGGCCGTGCAGGTGCGCCGACTGCGCCTGCTGCAAGGCTTGCAAAACGATGTGCGGCTGCTCGGCATCGGGCTCGCACGCCATGCGGCCGAGGCTGACGACGAGCGCCACCGGCAGGCCGAACGCCACCGCATGCGATTGCGGCAGCACCGCGCGGCGGCGCGCGAGCGCGGCGCGCGGCCAATCCGCCAACGCTTGCCCGCCGAGCCGCACCTCGCCCGCGCTCGCCGGCCACTCGCCGGCGAGGAGCTTCAACAACGTCGACTTGCCGGCGCCGCTCGGCCCGACGATGGCGATGCGCTCACCGGCGCTGACGTGCAAACAAAACGGCCCGAACGGGCGAGCACCGGCCCAGTGCAACCGCGCGTCGTCGAGTTGCAGCAACGCCGCAGGGCACGCACTCGGCGGTAACGCCGACTCCATCGGCAGCGGCGAGCGCTCGGCCAACAACATGCCCGGCGGCAGCGGTTCTTGCACCGAGGTGTTCACGCATGCCCTCCTTGCTGCCGCGCCACACCGCGCAGCAGCGACAAGAACACCGGCCCGCCGAGCAGCGCGGTGAAGATGCCCACCGGGATCTCGGCGGGAATGGCGATGTTGCGTGCCAGCGTGTCAGCGACGACGAGCAGCAGCGCGCCGGCGCCCATCGCCAGCGGCAGCACCCGCCGCTGGTCGCCGCCGGCGATGCCGCGCACGAGGTGCGGCGCGATCAGGCCGATGAAGGCGATCTGCCCCGTCCACGCCGCGGCGAGCGCGGCCAGCAACGCCACCACGGCGACCAACCGCAAGCGCAGTCGTGACACGTCCACGCCCACATGCTCGGCCGCCGCTTCGCCGAGTGCGAGTGCATTGAGCTGGCGCGCGATGCGCCGCACCCACCATGCCGTGCCGCCGAGCGCGAGCGCGAACAGCCCCACCACCGGCCAGCTCGCGCCGGCCAGCGAGCCGAGCGTCCAGAAGCTGAGGTTGCGCAACTGCTCATCGGTGGCGAGGTAGGTGCACAAGCCCACCACGGCCATCGTCACCGCGTTGATCGCAATGCCGGTGAGCAACAAGCCCGCCACCGAGCCCGGCGTCAACCAGCGCGCCACGCGGTCGAGCAGAAAGCACACCGACAGCGCGCCGACGAAGGCCGCGCACGGCAGCACCCAGACGCGCCACGGCGGCGCGAGTTGCTGCGCTGAAGCGGCGAAGACGGTGAGCACGAGCGCGGCCGCGCACAACGCGCCGCTGGTCACGCCGAGCAGCGTCGGGTCCGCCAGTGGGTTGCGGAACAGGCCTTGCGTCAGCGCACCGGCCAGCGCCAGCGCGGCGCCGACCGCTGCAGCCAGCAACACGCGCGGCAGACGGATCTGCCACAGCACATGCGCGCCGCCGGTCATCGGCTCGCTCGATGCGAGGGCGAGCCAGTCGGTGAGCGTGATCGGCACGGCGCCGAGCAGCGTGGCGATGAGCATGGCGAACAACAGCACGATCGCGAGTGCCGCACCGATTCCCGTTCGCCCTGAGAGGGTGTGAACGAATCCGCCATGCCCGCTCATTCCGCCCAAAGACGCCCACTCTGCGTTGCAAATGCTCGCCGTAGCCCGAGCTACGGCTGCGCTTTGCGCCTTGATTGGCCGCCTTCGGACGGTCTGCTCGGGCACGCCGGATTCATTCACACCCTCTGAGGTATCGAAGGGCGGTGCGGACACGGGGCTTCGATACCTCAGCCCGAGCGGCTCCGGGCTGACTTTCATGGCTTGCCGGGCGCGTACAGCGCGTGCGACAACTGCGCCACCGCCTGCGGCAGGCGCGGGCCGAAGCCGAGCAGCGACAGCGCTTCGAACGCGATCACGCGTCGCGCACGGCCGGCCGGTGTTTGCGCCAGGCCGGGTGCGGCGAGAAAAGCATCGACGCCGCCGACGGCTTGCAGGCCCTGATCGGTGGCGAGGATGACGTCGGGCGCGGCCGCGATCGCGGCTTCGGGCGTCAGCGGCTTGAAGCCATCGACCTCGGCGAAGGCATTGCGACCGCCGGCATAGCGGATGACCGCATCGGACGCGGTGTTGCGCCCACCGATACGCAAGGTGTTCGCCGCATGCGAGAGCACGAGGAGCACGCGCGGCGCGGCGGCTTGGGAACGCTCGCGCTGCGCCTGCACGCGCGCCAGCGTCTCGCGCCACTGCGCCTCGAGCTGCGCGGCGAGCATGCGTGCCGTATCGGCGCGGCCGACCAGGTCGCCGAGCCTTCGCGTGCGCTCGACCACGCCCTCGAAGCGGTGGTCGACGCCCAGCACGACCAGCGGCACGCGCGCAGCTTCGAGCTGGCGCAGCACCGCGGGCGGCCCGGCTTCGCCGCCGGCCACGACGAGGGTCGGTCGCAGCGACAGCACGCCTTCGGCCGAGAGCGCGCGCGCATAGCCGACGCTGGCCAGGCGCGTGGCCGCTTCCGGGTAGAGCGAAGTCGTGTCCACGCCGACGATCTGGTCTTGCGCGCCGAGCGCGTACAGCGTTTCGGTGATCGCGCCGCCGACGCTGACGATGCGTTGCGGATTGGCTTTTGCCGCGCCGTGCAGCGCCAGCGGCAGCAACAGCAGCGCGCGACGGCCGTGCAGCACCAACATGCGTTGCACCCCGCTTCGGTCGGCAGCCAGCGCGCATCGCCGACCAGGCGATCGACCAGGTGCCGCCACGAGCAGCGCTCGGGCCGGCCGGGCTTGCGCTCGCCGAAGAACATCGCGATCGTGTCGCCGCCGGCATCGAACAGTTCGAGCGAGGTCACGATGCCGTCGCTGGTGGGCTTGCGCACCGCCCAGGCCTGCGCGATGTGGTCTTCGCGCAGGTGCAGGTTGAAGTGCGCATCGAGCACGTTGAGCCACGGCCCCATCACCTCGACGCGCTTGACCGGCCCGCTGTGGATCTGGATCACGCCCGGGTTGCCGACGAAGCACATGAGCGGCGTGCCATCGGCCGCGGCCGAGTGCAGCAGCTCGCGCGAGGCGCACACGTCCACCGCTTGCGCGAACGCCGGATCGGCCAGGCGCAGCGCCTGCGTGCGCGTGACGCCGTGCGTTTTCAGCAAGCCGAAAAACTCGTGCGTGTCGCGCAGGGCAGACCAGGCTCGGCGAAACGCCGGCAAGTCGATCCGGATGTCCGGGCTTTCGGCTCGGCGTTGCTCCGCGGCGCGCACCGCGATGCCCGGCGACGTGTCGGCCGATCCGAAGCGATCGACCAACGCCGCCCATGCGTCGAGGTCGGTGGCCGGTTTGGTGAAGACCTTGTGCAGCGCCATGCCGGTCGCGTCGAAGAACTGCAGGCTGCGCTGCTCGCCGCGTGCCGTGCTCTCCTGCACGGCGAAGCCGTGCGCCCACTGGCGGTAGAAGAGGCGCAGGTCGATCTGCTCGCCCAGCACCAAGCCGATCTCGCCGCCGGCGTGACCGCTGAAGCTGACCCGCTGGTACAGCCCCGTCTTTTCGTGCACGCAAGAGGCGTTGCGCGTCAGCGCCATGACCTCGCCGACTGCTTGCAGCGCGGCGATGACTTGCGGCCACTCGGCCCGCAAGCGGCGCGAGCGCAAGGCGTGGCCGCGCGCCGCATGCGCGGCGATCAGCTCGCCTTCGCTGACGCCGAGCTGCGCCGCGATGTCGCGGTGCCGCGTCGCGCCGGTGGCGCGCGCTTGCACATACGCGTCGCGCAGCGCGAGCAGGGGACCGTCGTCGCAAGCCGAAGGGGCATCGGTCATGTTCATCATCAGAACTCCCATCGCGTCACCACGGACACCGTACGGCCGGCGGCCGTGAGTGCCTCCTTGACGGCGCTGTCGTCGGCCAGGCCGCGCACGTCGCTCCAGCGCCAGTAGGTTTTGTCGAAGACGTTGTCGACGTTCAGGTGCACGCTCCAGGCGCGCCACGGCTGCCAGCCGACGCCGAGATCGAGCACGGTGTAGGACGGCGGCGCAAACGAAGCGCCCGCTGCTGCCGGCGGTGGCGGCGCAGGTTGCGCCGGCGTGCGCGACGCGCTCTTCGCTCGCGCATGCAGCAGGTCGCCGCGCAGCGTCCACGGGCCGTGCCTGTATTGCGCGCCGAGGCTCAGCTTGGCGGGCTCTTCCGAGATCAGCGGCGCGGTGGCGCCGTTGCTGCGGCTGTTGGCACGCACGGCCGCCGCGGCGCCGCGCAACAGCCAGCTCGCGCTCGGTTGCCACGAGGCGCGCAGCTCGGCGCCGCGGATGCGCGCGTTGTCGAGGTTGATGAACTGGAAGACGGCAGGGTCGGCCGGCGTGAAGCTGCCGCCGACGACCTGCTGGCTGATGAAGTCGCGGTAGCGGTTGTCGTAGGCTGCGGCCTGCCAGCGCAACGCGCCCACCTCGCCGCGCACGCCGATCTCGATGCTCTCGGCACGCTCGGGCTCGAGGGTCGGGTTGCCGATGCTGCGGTAGCCGCTGGCGACGTTGGTGAAGCCGTTGTTCACCTGGTCCGGCGTCGGCGCGCGAAAGCCGCGTGACCACTGTGCGTACGGCGCGAAGGCGGGCAAGGCGCGCCACACGACACCCAGGCGCGGTGTGAAGGCGCGGTCCGACAAGGCGACGACGTCGCCACCGGCATAACCCTCCGCCGACGGCCGCAGGCGGTACGCGTCGAAGCGCAGCGCGGGCAACAGCGTGGCGCTGCCGAGCGCGAGTTCGCTCTGCACGAAGGCACCGGCCAGCGTGTAGTTCGTGTCGGGAAAGGGCTTCACCGGAAAGGCCTCGCCGGCGGGTGGCACGCTGCCGTCGCGCAGCGCGCTGACCTGCGTGCGGCTGACGTCGATGCCGCCGCTCAGGCGTTGCGCCAGCGGCGCCACCAGATTCACTTCAGCGAGCGTCGAGGCGCCGATCAGCTTTTCGCGGTAGCGGTTGTCGCGCTTCCGGTCGGCCGCCGCGTTGCGGTCTTCGAGCGAACGCTGTCGCACTTCGCTGTCTTGCGCATAGAGCTGCGTCTGCACTTTCTGCAGCCACGCGGCGTTCAAGTCTTCGAAGCGGTGCGACAGCGAGGCTCGCGTGCGCTCCACTTCATCGCGCGCGGCGAGCGCGAGCACGGCGGTGGGCGGCAGCGGGTCGGTGGCTGGCGGCGCGGTGCGTGCCGAGATCACGTCGCTCGTTTGCCGCCGCCGCACCGCCTCGACCGTGACGCCGAAGCGGTGTGCGGGCGTCAACGTGAGGTAGGACTTGCCGAGCAGGCTGACCTGACGGTAGTCGAGCGGGTTGGGCGCCGTGCGCGTGCTGTTCGGCGCCTCGTTGCGGCCTTGCGTCCGTGTTTCGCCGCCGTCGCGCGCGCCGATCGACAGCAGGCCATCCCAAGCCCCGCTGCGCGCCGCCACGCCCGCGGTCGCGCCGAGCGAATCGTCGAGCTGCGTGCCCGACAAGCGCACGAAGCCGGCCAACTTGCGGCCCTCGGTGAGCAGATCGCCCGGGTCGAGCGTGCGCAGCGCCACCGCGCCTGCCAGGCCGTCGCTGCCGAACTGCGTGGAGGCCGGGCCTCGCAGCACCTCGACGGCGCGCGCGTTGTCGAGCGCCAGAAAGTCGGCGCGGCCGGTGGCGAAGGCGCCGAAGGAAAAGCTGTTCGGCACGCGGATGCCATCGACCAGCATCAGCACCTGGTTGCCTTCGAGCCCGCGGATGTTCACGCCCTCGTTGCCGGCGCGGCCGGCCGCTGAGCCGGCGGCGGAAAAGCGCGGCGCGGCGGCGCGCACGCTGAGATCGACCTCGTGGCGAAACCAATCCTTCAAGTCACGCGCGCCGCGCGCTTCGGCCTGCGCCGCCGGCGTCACCGTCACCGTGGCCGGTACCTCGTCGGTGCGGCGGTCGGTGCGCGTCGCGGTGTTGGTGATCTCGGACAGCGGCGTCGCCGGCGGTGATGAATCGCTTTGCGCCGAGCTCGTGCCGGCCATCAAGGCGATGGCCGCGGCAATGGCCGTGGGCGCGACCGACGAGGCGGTCTTCTGGGCAGTCTCGACGAGGGGCACGGGGTCTCCAGGGGTTGGAAGCGGCGTGCTGGCGCGAAGCTGGCTGGCGGCGGTGGATGAAGTTGTCGAAAAGGATCTGGGCTGCGTCGCTGTGCAGGCAGCGCGTGGCGGTGGCGGCGCTCGTCGCGCTAGACGCTATGCGCCCGCATGGCGCAGCGATCCGAACAGGCCCTGCGTTTCGTCGCCCGGCCCGGCGGCGAAGTACAGGGCGTTGACATCGCCCAGACTCGCACCGTTGCCGAACTGCAAGGCCCACAAGCCTTCGATGGCCACCGGCTCGCCGTTCTCGTCTTGAACGAAGCCGAGGAAAGCGCCGCGCTCGATGTCGTAGGCGGCGATGCGGCCGGTGCCGCCGAAGTTGCCGACGAGCAAGGCGCCGTTGAACGGGCCGAAGCCTTCGCTCGGCGCTACGGCCAGGCCCCACGGCGCGTTCAGGCGGCCGTCGTCGGCGAACGTGCGCACGAGCGCGCCGTCGAGGTCGAACATCGCCACGCGGCCGCGGTCGGGTTGCTGCGTTTCGTCGGCGGCGGCGATGGCGTCTTCTTCGGCGGCGAAGAATTTCGTCGCATCGTTCGGGTCGGGTTGGCTCTTCGCATACGCGACGAAGACGTGGCTCATGCCGCGCGATTCGAGCACCTGGATGTTGAACGGCACGTAGTCGCCCGGCTCGGCGCGCGGCTTGGCGCCGATGAAGGGGTTGGCGAAGGCCGTGCCGAGATCGACCGCTTGCCAGCTGCCGTCGAAGGCGCGCACCTGCGGCTCGGCACCGAAGTCGGCGGCCCACAGCCGGTCCCAGGTGGGCTTGATCGCCAGGCCGAAGTACGCATGGCCCGCGGCGTTGTTGTTCACCACTTCCACGGCCGGGCCATTGCGGCGCACGATGGCGCCGTCGCTGGCGTTGCGCTCGGTCCAACCTGAAATCACGCCGGAATCGGTGGCGAAGATGAAGCGCGCCGAGCCGCTGAGGGTTTGCGTTGCGCCATCGACCGTGACCTGCTGATTGCTCACCGCGAACAGGTTCGAGTCGAGCGGCGCGCCGTTGAAGGCGACACCGGTGGCAAAGCCTTCGAACTTGTCGGTGTTGGTGACGTCGGTTTCGCCCGCGGGCACACCGGCGCCGGGGATGCGCACGATGGTCAGCGCGTCCTGGAAGAGGGTGCGCAGCGCGGTGTCGCTCGACGCCGTGACATCGCCGACGAACTGGAACGACCAGCCGCCGGCCGTGACCCAGAAGTGCCCGCCGGCGCCGGCCGGGCGGATGGCGATGCCCCAGGCGTCGATGAACTCGGCGTCTCGTTCGGCGTTGGCGAGCACGGGTGTGAAGGTGGCGCTGTCGGCGTCGCTGGCCACCAGGTTTACTTGCGTGAAGCGGTTGCGCGGCGAGTCGCCGTCACCACCGCCGCAGGCGGCGACGAGGGTGGCGCTGCCGGAGGCGATCAGGAAATGTCGGCGTTGCATGGGGCTGGCTCCTTGCTCGCGGGGGTGGGGGTGAAACAAGACTCGAGCGCGGCGGTGTGGGGCCCACGCTCGCTCGGCGGCACGAGCCAGAAGACGAGCGCGCTGATGCCGCCGACGACGGTGACGGCGAGCACGTCGTGCGCCCAATGCAGTTCGGCTTTGGGCATGACGTCAGTGCAGCGCGGCGGCCTGTGCGGCAATCTCGGCGCACGGCAGCGTTTGCGCCATCCGCACCCAGCGCTCGTGCACCTTGCCGATGACCTGGCGCATGGCCGGCGCGACGTCCGGGTGCTCGCGCAGGAAGTACAGGTTCGAGACGATCTTGCGCGCCATCAGCGCGCGCTGTTGCGCTTCACTGGCGCGCTCGTTCGGCTCGGGCGCGGCCCAGCAGGTCATCAGCGCCAGCGTGCCGGCGATCAGGCCGCCGGCGCAAGGCAGTGGGGTGTCGTCTTCGAAGGTGGGGTCGTGCATGCCAGTCCTGGGTCGTGGCGCCGACGTGGCGGCGCGGGAAGACGACGAGGCTGGCGAGGGCTGGCGGTCGCGGTGGGGGTCGGCTACTTGGTCAGGATGAGCTTGCCGAGCGAGGTGATGCGCAACCGGTAGCACTGGCTGCGATGGATGATTTCGACTTCCTGCGAGCTGCCGAGGATTTCGTGGCTGTGCACGCGGCGCGGCTCGGTGGCTTGCGGCGCGCTGCCGACGCCGACGTCGCGCGGCGACAGCGGTTGTGCGGGTGACGTCATGCCGTGGCCCCCACCAACCGCATGCTCCAGCGGCGCGGCGCAGCCTCGGTCACCTGCGTGCAGTGCGCTTCGAAGGTGTCGCGTGCGCAGTCGCTGCAGGCGCCGCAACTGGAGGCCACGCGCAGCTCGTCCTGCAGTTCATCGAACGAAGCGCAGCCGTGCTGCACGGCGCGGGCGATGTCGCGGTCGGAGACGCGGTGGCAGACGCAAACAATCATGGGGTAGCAGCTTAATGCGAACCATTCGCATTTG
>CADEEN010000131.1:0-2401 GCA_902826345.1 uncultured Burkholderiales bacterium
CTGAACTGCACCTGCTTCGCCCAGCACAGCGGGCCGCTGAGATGAGTTCGCCCCTGTGGGCGCCGCGCGCTTGGGTGCGCGGCCGCTGGGCCGACGCGGTGTTGCTCGAAGCCGATCGCAACGGTCGCTGGCTGCGCATCGAGTCCGGCGTCGCGCCGTCGCCCGACGCGACCGTGCTCGCCGGCGCCGCCGTGCCCGGCCTCGTCGATGCGCACAGCCATGCCTTCCAGCGCGCGTTCGCCGGCCTGGCCGAGCGGCGCGATTCGGCGCACGACGATTTCTGGTCGTGGCGCGACCGCATGTACGCCGTGGCGCTGCGCATCGAGCCGGAGACGCTGCGCGACATCGCCACGCAGCTCTATGTCGAGTTGCTGCGCGGCGGCTACACGCAGGTCTGCGAGTTCCACTATCTGCAGCACGACCGTGACGGCTCGCCGTACGCCGACCCGGGCACGCTGGCCTGGGCGCTGGCCGACGCGGCGAGCGCGGCCGGCATCGGCCTGACGCTGCTGCCGGTGCTGTACGAACGCGCGGGCTTCGCGCAACCGGCCTTGCGCGACGACCAGCGCCGCTTCGCCACCGATGCCGAATCGGTGCTGGCGCTGCAGCGCGCGGCGCAAGGCTTCGGCGTGCCGTGCGGCGTGGCGATTCATTCATTGCGCGCGGCGCGACCGGAGTCGATCGCGCGTGTCGCCGAAGGCGCGGGCGCCGGTCCGATCCACATCCACGTCGCCGAGCAGACGGCCGAGGTCGATGACTGCATCGCCGCCACCGGCGCGCGGCCGATCGAGTGGCTGGCCGAGAACACGCCACTCGATGCGCGCTGGCAACTCGTGCATGCCACGCATGCGACGCCGGACGAGATCGACGCGGTAGCCGCCAGCGGCGCCGGTGTCGTCATCTGCCCGTCCACCGAAGCCAACCTCGGCGACGGCTTGCCCGATCTGCCGCGCTGGCTGGCATCGGCGACGCCGCTGTCGATCGGCTCCGACAGCCAGGTCGGCCGCGACGCGATGGAAGAGTTGCGCCTGCTCGAATTCGGCCAGCGATTGATCCGGCGCGAGCGCAACGTGGCCGCCGATCCGCTGCACGAACCCGCCACCGCGGCGCGTCTGTTCGAACGCGTGCTCGCCGGAGGCGGCGCGGCGGCCGGGCATGCGCAGTGGGGCTTTGTTGAGGGCGCGCGCGCCGACCTGCTCGTCGCCGATCCAGCGTGCGAAGCGACGCTCGGCGTGCCGCACGAGTCGCTGCTCGACGCACTCGTCTTCGCCGGCGCCACCCGGCCGTGGCGCGACGTGATGGTGGCTGGCCGCTGGGTGCTGCGAGAGCACCAGCATGCAGAAGGTGCAGCGATCGCGGCGCGCTTTGCCCACGCGATGCAGACGCTGTGGCCGACATGACGGCGCTTGCCGGCATCCGCGTGGTCGAATTCGCCGGCCTCGGCCCGGCGCCGTTCGCCGGCATGATGCTGGCCGACATGGGCGCCGACGTGATCGTTGTCGAGCGCAGTGACAACACATCAACCGCGCGCGCCGACGAGCACCGCGGCAAAAGATCGGTGGCGCTCGATCTGAAAAGCGAGCGCGGCCGCGAGGTGTCCTGGGCGCTGATCGAACGCGCCGACGTGCTGATCGAAGGCTTTCGCCCCGGCGTGATGGAGCGCCTGGGATTCAGCCCCGATGCCGTGGCGGCACGCAACCCGAAGCTCGTCTATGGACGGATCACCGGTTGGGGCCAGCATGGCCCGCTTGCGCAAGCGGCCGGCCACGACATCAACTACGTCTCGCTGACGGGCGCGATGTCTCTGGCCGGCCGGCCGGGCGAAGCGCCGATGATCCCGGCCACGCTCGTCGGCGACATGGGCGGCGGCGCGATGTTCCTCGCCTTCGGCATCGTCTGCGCATTGCTCGAAGCCCGACAAAAGGACGGCAGCGGCCGCGGGCAGGTGATCGATGCGGCGATGGTCGATGGCGTGGCCGCCCTCACGTCGCTCGTCCACCAGCGCCGCGGCGCGATGACCTGGAGCGACGATCCGGCGCGCAATTTCTTCCTCGGCGCCTCGCCGTTCTACGACGTCTTCGAATGCGCCGACGGCCACATCAGCCTCGGCGCGATCGAGCCGAAGTTCTATGCCGAGCTGCTGCAGCGGCTCGGTCTGCACGATGTCGATGCGTCGCGCCAGTACGCGTTCGACGATTGGCCGGCGCTGCGCAGTCGCATCGCGGCGCTGTTGAAGACGCAGCCGCGTGCGTTCTGGTGCGAACGCCTCGAAGGCAGCGATGCGTGTTTCGCGCCGGTGCTGTCGCTGGCCGAAGCGCCACGGCACCCGCACCTCGCGGCGCGCGGCACGTTCGCTGATGTCGACGGCCGCACGCTGCCGGCCGTGGCGCCGCGCTTGTCG
>CADEEN010000131.1:2501-10240 GCA_902826345.1 uncultured Burkholderiales bacterium
CACGTTCGCTGATGTCGACGGCCGCACGCTGCCGGCCGTGGCGCCGCGCTTGTCGAGAAGCGGCGCGCGCACGTTGCGCGCCGGACCACGGCCCGGCGAGCACACGCAAGACGTGCTGCGCGAGCTCGGCCTGTAGCGTTCAGCGGCTCTTGCTGAAGCGCTGCGCCAGCAGCGACGTCGTCAGGCCGAGCAGGATCGCCCACTCCAGCGACAGCGTCACCGTCGCCGTCAGCGTCACGAGCAGCCCCGCCCGCTCCACCGGCTCGTCGCGCCAGATGCGGCGCATCTCGCGCGTGTCGAACAAACCCCAGGCGACGACGAACAGCAGCGCCGAGACCACCGCCAGCGGCAGCCACTTCGCCAGCGGGCTGACGAAGACCAGGATGACGACGAGAAAGAGCGAGGCGAACACGGCCGACAGCGGCGTGCGCGCGCCGGCTTCGGCGTTGACGCCCGAGCGGTTGAACGAGCCGCTGGTCGGCATGCTGCTGAAGAACGAGCCAACGATGTTGGCCAGGCCCTGGCCGATGAACTCCTGGTTGCCGTCAAGCGCGTCGCCGCGCCGGCGCGCCATCGCACGTGCGATCGCGCCGGCTTCGGTGAGTGCGAGCAAGGTCATCACCAGCGTGGCGCCGAACAGGCTGCGCACCGTGTCGATGCGTAGATCGGGCCACGACAGTTCGGGAAAAGCGCCGGGCAGCGGCGGCACGGCGGCCAACGCGGGCCACTGCGGCATCGCCTGTGCCACCACCCACGCGCCGAGCGCGCCGCCGACAACCGCTGTCAGCATCGCCGGCACCCAGCGCGACAACGGCCGCGCCACGATCGCCAGCACGATCGTCAACACGGAGACGATCAACGCCGCCGGGTTGATCTCCTGCCAGCGCGCGAACACCGCCTGCACATTGGCGAACACCGATTGGCCGCGCGGCAAGGTGATGCCCAACGCCGTGCCGAGCTGGCTGGCCGCGATCAACACCGCCGCGCCCGCCGTGAAACCGACGACGACCGAGTGCGGCACCTTGTCCACCAGCGCGCCGACGCGCGCCAGGCCGAGCAACAACTGCATCACGCCGACGAGCAACGTCAGCGTCAAGACGAGCTGGATGTATTGCGCCGAGCCGACGGCGGCCAGCGGCGCCACCAGCGCCATCGTCGTCAGCGAAATCGCGTTCGCCGGGCCGGTCACCATCAGGCGGCTGGCGCCGAACAACGCGGCGACGACGCAGGGCAGCATCGCCGCATACAAACCGTACTGCGGCGGCAGGCCTGCCAGCGTGGCGAAGGCAACGCCTTGCGGCAGCACGACCACGGCGCCGGTCAGGCCAGCGAGCGCGTCGGCGCGCAGCGCGCCGGGTTGGCGCCACTCGTCGCGCCAGCGCATAAAGGGCATCACCGGCATTACGGGCAGTTGCATCGGAGCTCGATGTGCGTCGTGGGCAAGCCTCGATGGTCGCCTGTAAACCAGCGGTAACTCGAGGTCCTCGCCCCCTCAAAACCCTAAGGTGATGCCCCGAGCGGCGATCCAAGTCTTTGGCGATATAGTCGCGCCCTTCGCGGTGTGCAGCACCGCCGTTGCCCACAAGGCGACGCGACGAAGCATTCAGAAGAGCTACAAATTCGAGAGCAAGCAAGCAGCGCCCGCACCCTGGGTGACTGGAGGTTCGGTTTTGGCATCGACGTACAGCTACGCTGATCAACAGCGCAAACCCGGCAAGCATGTTGTCGGCATCGGGATCGTGGTCCTGATGCATCTGCTTCTCGGCTGGGCGCTGGTCAGCGGCCTGGCGCGCAAGGTGGTCGAGGTCATCAAGAACCCGATCGAAACCAAGATCATCGAAGAGGTGCGGCCGCCGCCGCCGCCGCCGGAAAATCTGCCGCCGCCGCCGCCGAAACTGGCCCCACCGCCGCCGAGTTTCGTGCCGCCGCCGGAAGTGGTGGTGGCGCCGCCGCCCACACCCGCACCTGCAATCACGGTGCAGACGACGACACCGCCGCCGCCGGCTCCCGTCACCATCGCGCCGGCCCCGGCGCCCGCACCGCCGGCACCGGCGCCCGCCCCGGTAGCCGCGCAACCGGCGATCACCAACGTCTCGGCGTGCAAACCCGACTACCCGCAAGCGGCGCTGAAGGCCGAAGCCACCGGCACGACCTCCATCAAGTTCTCGATCGACGCCACCGGCAAGGTCGTCAGCGCCGATGTCGTCAGGCCATCGGGCGCGTCGCGCGAGCATCGCCTGCTCGATCGTGCCGCGGTGACGTCACTCAGCGGCTGCACCTTCCGCCCGGGACGCGATGCCAGCGGCCAGGCCGTCGGCGCGGCAACGACGGTGGAATACGTCTGGAAGCTCGAATGAGCGGCCGGCCCGTTTCGGTTTGTCAGTCACCCGATCTTGATTCACGCTGCCGCGCAGTTGCAAGCCGATTTGCGCATTCGATTCCCGGAGGAACCATGTCTTTGATCCAACTCGTCCGCGCGCCTTTTCGTGCCGCATTTTTTGCTGCGCTGATCGTCGTCGCCTCGCTGGCGTCGAGCCTGCCGACGGCGGCCTGGGCGCAAGCCGCCTCCGAGCCGGCGGCAGCACCCGCTGCGGCCACGCCCGCCACTCCCGCGGCGGCGCCGGCGGTGGCCAAGGAATCGGTCGCCAACCCGTACGGCCTGGAAGCGATGTGGCGCGACGGCGACATGGTGACGAAGACGACGTTCTTCATCATGGTGATCATGTCGATGGGCAGCTGGTACATCATCTTCACCAAGCTGTTCGAGCAGAGCAAGCTGATGCGCAGCGCCAAGGCGGCGGGCGAAACCTTCTGGAACGCCGGCTCGATCCGCAAGGGCGCCGATGCGCTCGATGAAGGCAGCGCCTTCCGCTTCATCGCCGAAACCGGCATGAAGGCCAGCGACCACCACGAAGGCGGCATGACCGCCTCGATCGACAAGCACACCTGGATCGGCATGAGCATCGGCCGCGCCACGGAGAACATCCAGAACCGCTTGCAAGATGGTCTCGCGTTCCTCGCAACCGTCGGCTCCACCGCGCCCTTCGTCGGCCTGTTCGGCACGGTCTGGGGCATCTACCACGCGCTGACGGCCATCGGCATCTCGGGCCAGGCGTCGATCGACAAGGTGGCCGGCCCCGTCGGCGAGGCGCTGATCATGACGGCCATCGGCCTGGCGGTCGCGGTGCCGGCGGTGATGGGCTACAACTGGCTGATCCGCCGCAACAAGGGCGCGATGGAGCGCGTGCGCGCGTTCTCCGCCGATCTGCAGAACGTTCTTCTCGCCGGCAAGCGATAGGCTGCCCAGACCGCTTCGCGCAAGGACATCGCCATGGGCATGAACGTAGGCACCGCCGACGAAGACGGCGAAGAGCAGATGAACTCCACCATCAACACCACGCCGCTGGTGGACGTGATGCTGGTGCTGTTGATCATCTTCCTCATCACGGTGCCGGTGGTGACGCAGTCGATCAAGATGGAACTGCCCAAGGAGCGCAACCTGCCGACGCAGACCAAGCCGGAGAACATCGTCATCCAGGTCAATCGCGATGGCGACGTGCACTGGGGCATGGAGCGGCTGTCGGACACCGAGACGCTGGTGGCGCGTCTGAAGACCGAGGCCGTCAAGGACCCGCAACCCGAGGTGCACATCCGAGGCGACCTGGAAGTGCGCTACGAATCGATCGGCCGTGTGATCGTGGCCTGCCAGCGCGCCGGCATCCTGAAGGTCGGTTTCATCACCGAGCCGCCCGCCGGCGGCGTGACGAGGTAGCACAGACATGGCAATGCAAGTGGGCGCCGCCAGCGGCGACGACGAACCGATGGTCGAAGTCAACATGACGCCGATGATCGACGTCATGCTGGTGCTGCTGATCCTGTTCATCATCACCATCCCGATCCAGACGCACGCCGTCAAGCTCAACATGCCGACGCCGAGCAACGTGCAGCCGACCAAGCTGCCCGAGGTGATGCGCATCGACGTCGACTTCGACGGCACGATCGGCCTGAACGGCACGCTGATGAGCAAGCCCGAACTCGACGCCAAGCTCGCCGAGTGGGGCCGCCTGGCGGTGGCAGACCAGCCCGAGGTGCACCTGCGGCCGAACAAGCTCGTCACCTACAAACACGTCGCCGCGATCATGGCGAGCGCGCAGCGCCAGGGCGTGAGCAAGATCGGCATGGTGGGTAACGAACAGTTTTTGAACTGACCTGTCGGCTGAAACCTTTGCGGGGATCGTTACCTCTACCGGCAACGATCCCCGTTTCCATTTCGAGAGTCCACACGATGAAATCACTTCGCGTCCTCACCGCCACGCTGCTCGCCGCCGGCGCCCTGACCGCCACGCAGGCGCAGCAAGGCATCCGCCCCGAGATCGGCAAGCCGCTGCAAGCCGCGAGCGACTTTCTCAAGGCCGGCAAGGCCCGGGAGGCGCTGGCCAAGGCGCGCGAGGCCGACGCCGTCGGCGGCAAGACGGCCAACGAGCAGTTGGTGATCGACCGCATGAAGGGCGCTGCGGCGCAGCGCGTCGGCGACACGGCAACGACGATCGCCGCTTTCGAATCGGTGTACGAGCGTGGCGGCAGCGCCGAGAAGGCGCAGATGGCCGAGCAGATCGCGTTTGCCTACTCGCAGCAGAAGAACTGGCCGAAGACCAGCGAGTGGGCCAACAAGGCCAAGGCCGCCGGCGCCAACAGCGCGTCGCTGAACCAGTTGATTGCCTTCGTGCAATCGCAGAGCGGTGACTACTCGACGGTGATGCGCGACTCGCAGGCCGCCGTGGCCGCCGCCGAGAAAGACGGCCGCCGCCCGGGTGAAGACGATCTGCTGCGCCTGGCCGATGCCGCGCGCCGCATGAACAACAGCGGCGTGTACTCGAACACGCTGGAAAAGCTGGTCCTGTACTACCCGAAGAAGGATTACTGGAGCGCGCACCTGGCGAGCATCCAGCGCAAGCCCGGCTTCTCCGACCGCCTGGGTCTCGACGTGCAGCGCTTGAAGCTCGCCAACGGCCTGATGACCAAAGCCGACGAGTACATGGAGCTGGCGCAGCTGGCGCTGCAGGCGGGCTTTCCGGTCGAGGCCAGGTCGATCGTCGACAAGGGCTACGCCGCGGGCGTGCTCGGCACCGGCGATCAGGCGCCGCGCCATCAGCGGCTGAAGGACCTGGTCATCAAATCTCAGGCCGAGAGCGAGGCCGGGCTGGCGAAGAACCTGGCCGAAGCCAATGCGCAGAAGGAAGGCAACGAGCTGGTCAAGATGGGCACCGTCTACGCGTCGATGGGTCAGCACGACAAGGCCGTCGAGCTGATCGAGAAGGGCATCGCCAAGGGCAGCTTGAAGCGGCCCGACGATGCGAAGCTGCGCCTGGCGTTGTCGATGGCCGCATCGCCGAAAACCAAGGCCAAGGGCCTGCAGGCGCTGCGCTCGGTCGGCGGCAGCGACGGCACCGCCGAAGTGGCGCGGCTGTATACGGTGGTGATGCAGTAGGCGCAACAGCACCATGACCGCTGCCGACAAACGCCGGGTTTTTCGCGAGCTGCACGCCGCGGGCTGCTTCGTCATTCCGAACCCCTGGGACCTGGGCAGCGCGAGGCTGCTCGAAAGCCTGGGCTTCAAGGCGCTCGCCACCACGAGCTCCGGTTATGCCTGGTCGCGCGCGCGGCCCGACAACGGCATCACGCTTGCGATGGCGCTGGCGCATCTGGCGGAGATGGTCGAAGCCACCACACTGCCGGTCAATGCCGACTTCGAAGGCGGCTTCGCGGCCGATGCGGCCGGCGTCGAAGCGCATGTTCGATTGGCGGTGCAGACCGGCATCGCCGGCGTGTCGATCGAAGACTCGACGGGTGATGCAGCGCATCCGCTGCATGCGATCGACGAGGCTGCCGAGCGCGTGCGCGCTGCACGCCGCGCGATCGACCGCAGCGGCGGCGACACGCTGCTGGTCGGGCGCGCTGAGTGCTTCTTCGTCGGCCGGCCCGATCTTGACGAGACGATCGCGCGCCTGAAGCGCTATGCCGATGCCGGCGCCGATTGCCTCTACGCGCCGGGGTTGAAGACGCGCGATCAGATCGCGGCCGTCGTGCAAGCCGTGGCGCCGCGGCCGTTCAACCTGCTCGTCAGCGCGCCGGGCGAGCTGTCATTCGACGACATCGCCGCGCTCGGCGTGCGCCGCATCAGTGTCGGCGGCGCGCTGGCGCGCACAGCATGGGCCGGCTTCCTGCGAGCGTCGCGGCTGTTGGCGCAGGGCCGCTTCGATGGTCTGGCCGACGCGGCGTCGGGCCAGGAGCTGAACGCGCTGTTCTCGCCGAAGTCTTAAGCCCGATTCGCGTTCGATCGCATCGCTCTCTTTGCCTATGCCGTGACCCTCGCGACCGACGCGTCAACGGCAGCGACTGGCTGGCGTTGAGCCAGCACCGCCGCCGCTGGACAACGCCATGACCACCCGCCGACTCGCCACGCTGCTCGTTCTGATGTCCTCGGTCGCCGCCACCCAAGCCCAAAACGCCGCGCGCGCCAACCCGCTGATCGACTATGGCGCCTTCGCCGCCAACGTCGCCGCCGTCGGCCCGCTGCGCGAATCGCGGCTGGTCTCGGAAGAGCAGTTCATGCGCATGGCGCGCGAGCCCGGCACCTTGGTACTCGACGCACGCAGCGAGCGCATGTACACGCGGCGCCACGTTGCAGGCGCAGTCAACCTGAGCTTCCCCGAGTTCACCGTCGCCACGCTCGCCCGCGTCATCCCGAGCAAGACGACGCGCGTGCTGATCTACTGCAACAACAACTTCATCGGTGCGCCGGAGTCGCTGGAGATGAAGAGCATGGATTCCGCGCTCAACGTCTCCACCTTCGTTTCGCTGCACGCCTACGGCTACAGCAACGTCTATGAACTCGGGCCGTCGATCGACTTCAGGAAGACCCGGCTCGCCTTCGCCGGCACCGAGGTTCGCACGCGTTAGGCGCCGTCAGCGGTAGTGGCCGTGGCGCTGTAGCATCTCGATCTTGTAGCCGTCGGGGTCCTCAATGAAGAAAAAGCGCGCCAGCAACTCGTCGCCGCGCTTGAACTCCTTGATCGGCATCGGCGTGTGGCCGGATGCGGTGACCGCGGCATGCCGCGCGTCGAGATCGTCGACCACCACAGCCACATGGCCGTAGCCGGTGCCGTGCGTGTAGGCCTCGCTGCGGCCCTTGTTGTAGGTGAGCTCGATCTCGGCGTCGTCTTCTTCGTTGTGCAGATAGACGAGCGTGAACTCGGGAAAGTCGAGCGTGTGCGACGGCGACATGCCGAGCACATCGCGGTAGAAAGCGAGCGACTTGTCCAGGTCGAGCACCCGGATCATCGTGTGGATCAGTTTGGCCATGCGTGCCCGACTCAATGCCTTGCGGTTGCCTTCAGCGCCACGACCGGCGCCTTGGCGACCAGCGGCGCCGCATCACCGCTGTCCAGCCCCAAGGCGCGATCACACTTTCGACGCAGGTAGCGCAGGCAGGTCACGCGCAAGAACGACGAGAAGTTGGCCACGTCGCCGCGGTGCAGCAGGATCTCGTCGTGGAACTGCGCGATCAGCGCGTTGGTGGTGCAGTTCTCGTCCCTCGCCATCTCGGCCAGCGTGTCCCAGACCAGGTTCTCCAGCCGGATGCTCGTCAGCACGCCGTGGATGCGCACGGTGCGCGTGCGCGATTCGTAGAGGATCGGATCGGCCTTGACGAAAAACTCGCACATCGAGAGGCTCCTTAG
>CADEEN010000132.1 GCA_902826345.1 uncultured Burkholderiales bacterium
AACTTCAGCGGCACCGGCGCGCCGTCGAGGTGCAGCGTCGGGTAGCTGCGGCATTGCAGCGCGATGCGGGCGGCAACGGGGGCGGCAACAGGCGGCGCGGCCATGACGACGCGACTGTATCGCCGCACCGCTGTGTGAACGATCTCACGGCGCGCCGTGCCGGCCGCGACACAGCGCCACGGCGCAACTGCAACAAGGTGAGCGCTGCGGCTGCGCCGGCGCGCGTCGGTGTCACGTCTGCCGGCCGCGGCTTACATCCGGTCGCGATTGCACGCCGTCGCAAACGCCGGCTGCACGTTGAATGTCAGTCATCACGAACGCTTTCGGAGGAATCATCATGTCCAACATCACCACCCAAGTGGCCAAGAGCTCGGGCTTCGGCGAGCAGCCGATCCGCGTCGGCTCGTCGTCGTTCTCACGCCCGGCCGCGCTGATCGGCGGCGCGACGGCGTTGATCGCGCTGACCGCGATCGCCACCACGCTGGTCGTCCGTCCGGCCGCGCCGGTCGGCCCGAGCGCTGCCGAAGCGCGCACCGCCGCGGTCGCGGCGCAGGCGCTGCTCGCGTCGCCGTCATCGACGACGCCGGCGAAGATCGACAGCGACAAACCTGCAGCGAACGATGGCGACGACAAGCCCGCGCCGAAGGCCGCACCGCGCGCCGAGAGAGCGCCGCAGCGCAGCAGCGCGCCGGCCAAGCCGGCCGTGGCCGCCGCCGCGACGTGCACCGATTGCGGCGTCATCGAATCGGTGACGCCGTTCGAGAAGAAGGGCGAGGGCACCGGCATCGGTGCCGTGGCCGGCGGTGTCATCGGCGGCGTCGTCGGCAACCAGGTCGGCGGCGGCAACGGCAAGAAGGCGATGACGGTGCTCGGCGCCGTCGGCGGCGGCATGGCCGGCCACGAGATCGAGAAGCGCCAGCGCGCGACGACGCTCTATGCCGTCAAGGTGCGCATGCAGGACGGCTCGCTGCGCAGCGTCACGCAATCGACCGCGCCGACGGTGGGCCAGAAGGTCACGCTCGACGGCACGGAAATCAAGGCGCGCGGCTGATCCGCAGCGCAGCGCGGCTTTTCAGCGTCGCCCGGGCTTGACGCGCTGGGCGAAGTCGTCGGCAGCCTCCACGCCGGCAACGCCGGTGATGCGGTCTCGCGCCTCGGCGATCAACGCCAGCAGTTCGTCCGCATGGCGGCTGCGTTCCATGCGTTCGGCGAGTTCGTCGCCGAACGTGCCGATCAGGGCCACCAGTTCGCAAGCGGCGCGGCGTGCGTCGCGGCGCAGGGCGGCGGTGGCCGCGCGCGACGCTGCGGCCTCGGCCGGTGCGGCACGGCGCGCGGTGCGGCGCAGGTAGGCGGCGGCAGCCGACTCGCCGCGCATGCCGGCGATGCGCGCGTGGGCCTGATCGAGCAGCGGCGCCAGCGCCTGCGCGTCGGGCGCGCGCTCGATGCGGATCGCCAGCGCTTCGCCCGAGGGGCCGATGAGGTCGATCAACAGTCGTGCCGCGAGAGCGGCATCCAGCGGCGGGTTGCCCGATCGGGCCGGCGCCGACTTTGCCGACGCTGCGTCCTGGGCCAGGCAGTAGCCGACGACGCGCGCGTTGTCGCGCAGGCTCTGCGTCGGGCTGGTCAGCGCCTGCGCGACGATGGCTTCGGCATAGCGAGGGTCTTGACGCATCTGCTGCACGTCGAGCGCGCGGCCGAACTCACGGCGCATCGGCACGACCATGCGCACCAGCGCGTTCTGCATGTCGGTGTGAAAGGCTGAACTCACGGCGCTCCTCGGACGTTTGTGTCAGGGCGTGCGGCCCCGGCGGGATGATCGACAACTGCCTCTGGTGCGCACGCTGCGCTGGTGAAACTTGACAGCTTGGCGCAGGAAACATTTTGATGCACTCGCCTCATTTATGGCCGCCCGCCCGGCCGTAATCCGGCGTGAGCGTGACTTCGTGCGCTCGCCCCGTCGCAGTTCTGCGACGGCCGCGTCAGAGGTCACAGGTCAGATTTCGACTTTGGCCCCCAACTCGACCACGCGATTCGTCGGCAGGTTGAGGAAGTCCGCTGCCGCGCCGGCGTTGCGGTGCATCGAGGCGAAGAGTTTTTCGCGCCACATCGACATGCCTTCGCCGAAGGTCGGGATGACGATGTCGCGCGACAGGAAGTAGCTGGTCTGCATGTCGTCGAGCGGCACGCCGCGGCCCTCGAGCAGCTTCAGCGCTTCGGGCACGTCAGGTTCGTTCTTGAAGCCGAAGTGCAGCGTCACCGCCCAGCAGTCGTGGCCGAGTGAATCCATCTCGACGCGTTTGTCGAAGCCGATCCACGGCACGTCGTGCTGGCGCACGGTGACGAAGAGGTTGAACTCGTGCAACACCTTGTTGTGCTTCAGGTTGTGCAGCAGCGCGTTGGGCGTGATGCCGGCTTCGGAGGTGAGGAAGACCGCAGTGCCGGCAGCGCGCGCCGGCGGGCTGACGAAGATGGCTTCGAGAAAATCCGTCAGTGGGATCGCATCGGTGCGCAGCTTGTGCGCGAGCAGCTTGCGCCCCTGCGTCCAGGTGAGCATCAACGTGAACATGAAGATGCCGATGACGATCGGGAACCAGCCGCCGCCGAAGAGCTTGAGCAGGTTCGAGGCGAAGAACAGCACGTCGATGACGAAGAAGAAGCCGGTGGCGGCCACGCACAGCGCCAGCGGATAGCGCCAGCCGTAGCGCAGCACGAAGAAGGTCATGACGGTGGTGATGGTCATGTCCAGCGTCACCGCGATGCCGTAGGCCGCGGCCAGGTTGGTCGATGACTTGAACATGACGACGGCCAGCACGATGAAGGCGAACAGGCCCCAGTTGACGAAGGGCACGTAGATCTGCCCGGTGTCGCGCACGGAGGTGTGCTGGATCGCCATGCGCGGCAGCAGGCCGAGCTGGATGGCCTGCTTGGTGACCGAGAACGCGGCCGAGATCAGCGCCTGCGAGGCGATCACCGTGGCGGCGGTGGCGATGAAGACCAGCGGCAGCCGCGCCCAGTCGGGCGCCATCAGGTAGAACGGGTTGCTGATGGCCGCCGGCTGCGACAGCAACAGCGCGCCCTGGCCGAAGTAGTTGATCACCAGTGCCGGCATGACGAAGGCGTACCAGGCGATGCGGATCGGCAGCTTGCCGAAGTGGCCGAGGTCGGCGTAGAGCGCCTCGCCGCCGGTGACGACGAGCACCACCGCGCCGAGGGCGATGAAGGCGATGAGCGGCTGCGATGCGATGAAGCCGTACGCATACGCCGGGTTCAACGCGACGAGCACGCCCGGGTGCGCGGCGATGTGCGGCAGGCCGAGCAGCACGAGAACGATGAACCAGACGAGCGTGATCGGGCCGAACCACTTGCCGATGCCGCCGGTGCCGAAGCGCTGCACGGCGAACAGCGCGGTCAGCACCAGCAGCGTCAGCGGGATCACCCAGTCGTGCAACTGCGGCGCCGCGACTTCGAGGCCTTCGACCGCCGAGAGCACCGAGATCGCCGGCGTGATGACGCCGTCGCCGTAGAACACCGCGGTGCCGAACAGGCCGACCGTCATCAGCGTGCGCCGCAGCGGCGGCTTGTCGCGCACGGCATGCGTGGCCAGCGCCAGCATTGCGATCAGGCCGCCTTCGCCGTTGTTGTCGGCGCGCAGGATCAACAGCACGTACTTCAACGAGATGATGACCGTCAGCGTCCAGAAAATCAGCGACAGCACACCGAGGATGTTCTCCGGCGTGGTGGCGACACGACCGCCATGGAAGATTTCCTTCAGCGCATAGAGCGGGCTGGTGCCGATGTCGCCATAGACGATGCCCAGCGCGGCCAGCGTCAGTGCGGCCAGTGCGGAAGGCGTTTTTTGTTTGACTGCGGGAGCGCTCAAGGCCGAGAGCGCGAGAGCGTCGCGCACTTCTTCGGGGAACGCATTGTGCGCCGCAGCAAAGCCTTGCGCCAGCCGCCTGTGACGGCGACGCTACGTCAGGGCCACCGCTTGCCGTTCGCAGCCCAAAGCGCGGGGCTCGTCGCCCTCGGCGCGCGCCAGCGTGGCCAGGCGGCGCCAGCACTCACGCCGCGCGTCGCCGGCAAGCGTTTGCGTCGCGGCGGCGCGCTCCAGCGGCGAGCGCGCCTTGCCCCACAAGCCGCGCTCGGCGTAGGCGCTGCCGACGACGGCCTGCACGGCCGCCTCCTGCGGCAACGCCTGCTCGGCCGCTTGCAGGCGCGGCAGCCAATCGGGGCCGATGCCCTCGAGATTGCGCGCCAGCGCCAGCGACACCGCTTCGCGTTCTTCGCGGCTCAACTCGGCCAGCCGCTCCCACAGCGGCAGCAGCCAGGCGCGGGCCAAGTTCGGGTTGCCGAACGCCGCGGCGCGGCGCGCGGCGCGGGCGGCGACGAAGGCGTCGCTGTGGTCGACCGCGTCGAGCTGCTGCCAGGCGCGCTCGAGCTGATCGATGTCGCGCGCCGCGTCGAGGGTTTCGTTGGCCAGCGAGCGCAACAGGCCCTGCGCCGCGCCGGGCGTGAAGGCCTGGTGCTTGGCCAACAGGCGCGCCGTGCGCAGGCCTTCGCCCGGGTCGCCGGCCAGGCGTTGCGCCTGCAGCTTCAGGCGCAGCGCCTGCGTGCGCCGCGCCACGCCGGGCGGCAGCGCGCCGAGCAGCGCCAGCGCGCGCTCGGCGTCGCGGTCGTCGATGGCCCACTCGGCGGCGAGCAATGTCACCGCGTCCTCGGTCGCGCGGGCGCTGCCGGACTTGTGCTCGCGCTGCAATTGCTCGAGCTGGGCGATCTGCCGATCACGCTGCGGCCGGTCTTGCAGGCGGTGCGCGCTGGCCCCGGCCAAAAGGTGTGCCAGGCCGCGCGTCGAGGCTTCGTCCTGCAGGCCCGGCGTGGCGCGGTGGATCGCGATCGCGCGCTCGGCCGCCTTGTGGGCGCGGCTGTAGCGCGCGCCGAAATACTCGGCCAGCGACTCGCGCAAGGCGCCCTGCGCGGCGCGCTCGCGGCGCTGCATGCGCCACGCGCTGGCGCGCTCGGGCAAGGTGATCAGCGACTGCACGCCGCGCAAGACGATGAGCAAGGCGATGCAGGTGCCCACCAGGCCGAGCAGGAACAGGTTCAACGACAGATCGAGCCGCCAGCCGTTCCAGTACAGGCTCACCAGCCCGTCGTTGCGGCCGAAGGTGGTGGCGGCAACGACGGCGGCGATGGCCAGCAGGACGAGCCAGATGACGGACTTCATGACGAGGCTTTTGGGGCGGAGATCACCGACCTGCGGCGGCCGTGGTCAACGCAGCCAGCGTTTCATCGGGCCGAGGCAGCGCACTCTGCCGCGACTGCAGGCTGACCTGGCGCAGCGCCTCGCTGGCGGCGACGACGCGCTTGGACGAGCGGTCGAAGTAGCGGTCGAGCACCGATTGCGCGTCGCGCAGATCGGATTGCGCGATGTCGAACTGGCGCGAGAACAACGCCAGGCGTGCGTTGAGCAGGCGCAGCTTCAGGTTCTCGCGCAAGAACACCTGCTGCTCGGGCGTGGCCAGCACGCTCTCGGGGTGATCGATGCGCGTCACGCGCACGAGCGAGCGCAGCTCGTTGCCGACATGCGCCAAGCCGGCATGCCACCACGCCGTGGCGCGGGCGCGCCAATCGTCGGCGTCGGCCGCCGGCACCGTCGTTGTGGCCGCTGCCACGGGCGCTGTGGCCGCACGGCCCACCGCCAGCAGCGGCAACTCATCGACCAGGCGCACCGTTTCGTCCAGCCGCGCCGCCAGGGTGGCGACGTCAACCGCGCCTTGCGCGCGCGTGCGTTCCAGATCGCGCGCGATGGCGCGGCGCACGCGCTCCAGCTGCGGCTGGTTGTAGCGCGCCAGGCGTTCGTCGGCCTGCTTCAACGTCAGCACCAAAGGCTCGGCGCTGCCGGTGAGCGCGCTCTGTTGCAGGGCCACGCGGATCGCGGCCTCGACATCGGCGACCACGTTCTCGTCGCGAGAACGGGCGACCGATTGCAGCAACTCCTCGACCTGCGAGCGCTGCATCGCCGCGTCGGACACACGCGCGTCGAGCAGCGCGCTCTTGGCCGAGGCGTCCTGCGCCAGCTCCTGCGCGCTGCGGGCCGTGGCGCGCGCGTCTGCGGCGTCGCGCTGGCTCGACTCCTGACGTTGCACCAGCTCGCGCTCGAGCGACTTGACGCGGCGCTGCGTCTGCCACGCCACCGCCAGCGCGATCACGGTCAAGGCCAGTGCCACCAGGGTCAGCAGCGTCGGCCAGCGCGAAGGGCGCGCGGTGGCGGAAGGCGTCGGTGGGGCCGGCGGCAGCGCGGCCACCGCGGCGGCGGGTGTGTCTTCGGGTGTGTTCACGAGGGCAACGATTCTAAAGTTCGCCGAGCGAGCCGACGGCCGACAGCACCGCATCGACGACCGGCGGCGCCTCGAGCACACGGCCGAAGCCGGCCCGGCGTGCGCGCTGCGCGATGCGCGGGTGCGAGGCCACGGCGATGCTGTGCCGCCAGTCGGCGCCCGGCAACAGCAGCGTGACGATGGCCAGCAGGTGGTCGATGGCCTCGGCGCTCGACAGCAGCCACACATGTCGATCCGGCGCCGCGAGCGCCGTCAGCGCGAGCGCGCGTTCGGCGTCCGACCACGCCGGCGCGCGGCGCTGGTAGGCCTGCACGAAGGCGATCTTGGCGCCGCCGCCGCGCAGCGCCTGCGCGAACTCGTCACGGCCGCCGTCGCCGCGGACGATCAGCGCGTTGCGGCCGAGCCAGTCTTCGTGCTGCAGCTCGGCCCACAGCGCGCTCGAATCGAACGGCGCAGCGCGCGGCGCGATGCACAGCGCTTCCGGTACGCCGGCAGCGATCAGCGCTTCGACCGTGCCGGGCCCGGTGGCGGCCGCGCGCAGCGCGCGCGGCCAGGTGCGCGCGGCCGGGCGCGCGGCGAAAAAACCCGTCACCGCGTTCGGGCTGACGAACATCGCCAGATCGCGCTGCGGCAGCAGGTGCCAGGCGTCGCGCAGTGCGGTGGTTTCCGTCACCGGCTCGATGGCGATCAGCGGCAAGGCCTCGGCCTGCAAGCCCTTGTCGCGCAACTTGTCGACCCACGCCGCGGCTTGCGGCGCAGGGCGGGTGACGAGCACGGTCAGCGCCATCGACAACGTCAACCGGCGTGCAGGTACGACGCGGCGCCGCGATCGCGCAGCGTCGCCACGACGGCCGCGCCGAGCGCTTCGGCTTCGTCCACCGTCGTCACCGCGGCTTGCGTGCGTGCATGCAGCAGCGGCCGCTGCGGCGCGTCGGCGTCGCCCAACGCGGCATGCAGTTGCAGCACCGCGCCCTGCCACTGCGCATGCGCGGCCAGCGGCACCGAGCAACTGCCGCCCAGACCGCGCGAGACGGCGCGCTCGGCGTGCACGGCCAGCCACGCGGGGGTGTGCAGCATCGTCGCCAGCGCCTCCCGCAGCGGCGTATCGTCGGCGCGCACCTCGATGCCGAGCGCGCCCTGGCCGGCCGCGGGCAGCATCTGCAACGGGTCGAAGCGCGAGCGGATGCGCTCGGCCAGGCCCAGGCGCATCAGGCCGGCCGCGGCGAGCACGATGGCGTCGTACTGGCCTTCATCGAGCTTGCGCAGGCGCGTGTCGAGGTTGCCACGCAACGGCTCGATCACCAGGTCAGGGCGCAACGCCGCGATCTGCACCACGCGGCGCAGGCTCGACGTGCCGACCTTGGCGCCTTGCGGCAAATCGGCCAGCGCGGTGAAGCGCGGCGAGACGAAGGCGTCGCGCGGGTCTTCGCGCTCCAGAACCGCGGCCAGCGCAAAGCCGTCGGGCAGCTCCATCGGCACGTCTTTGAGCGAATGCACGGCGAGGTCGGCGCGCCGGTCTTCGAGCGCGGCCTCCAGCTCCTTGACGAACAGGCCCTTGCCGCCGACCTTGGACAGCGCCACGTCGAGGATCTGGTCGCCGCGCGTCGTCATGCCGAGCAGCTCGACTTCGATGTGCAAGCGCTGCTGCAGCAGTGTTTGCACATGTCTTGCTTGCCACAGCGCAAGACGGCTCTCGCGCGTGGCGATGACGAGCTTGTTTTTCATGCGCCGATTATCGACCGCTTGGTAACATCGAATTCAGTAACCGGATTACACATCATGCCCCGAGCCCCATCCGCCAAAGCCGCCAAGACTGCTGCCCGCGATCACCGCGAGGCCGCCGCGAAAAACCGGCCGCTGGTCGAGGATATCCGGCTGCTCGGCCGCATCCTCGGCGACGTGATCCGCGAACAGGAAGGCCACGAGGCCTTCGAGTTGATCGAGCGCGTGCGCCAGCTCTCGGTCGGCTACCGGTTGAAGAAGGATGCCTCGGCCGGCCGCGTGCTCGACCGGCTGCTGAAGAACCTGTCGGGTGACCAGACGGTGAGCGTGATCCGCGCCTTCAGCTATTTCTCGCACCTGGCCAACATCGCCGAAGACCGCCACCACGTGCGCCGGCGCGAGCACCACGAGCGCGAGGGCCACCAGCAGGAAGGCTCGCTGGCGAAGGCCTTCGAGCGCCTGTTCGACGCCGGCCTGCGCGCCAGCGAGGTCGCAGCCACGCTCGGCCAAGCGCACATCAGCCCGGTGCTCACGGCGCACCCGACCGAGGTGCAGAGAAAGAGCATCCTCGACGCCGAGCGCGCGATCGCCGAGCTGGTGGGCGAGCGCGACCGCATCGCCACCGAGCGCGAGCGCGGCGACAACGAAGCGCTGCTGCGCGCGCGTGTGACGCAGCTCTGGCAGACGCGCATGTTGCGGCCGGTGAAGCTCTCCGTGTCCGACGAGATCGAGAACGCGCTGTCGTACTACCACTCGACCTTCCTGCGCGAGATTCCGCGCCTGTACCGCGACATCGAGCGCACGCTGCACGGCCATGCGGTGGCGAACTTCCTGCGCATGGGCCACTGGATCGGCGGCGACCGCGACGGCAACCCGAACGTGGGCGCGCCGACGCTGAACACTGCGCTGGCGCGCCAGGCCGAGGTGGCGCTGCGCCACTACCTGACCGAAGTGCATGCGCTCGGCGCCGAGCTGTCGATCTCGCAGACGTTGGCGCCCGTCACTGCGCCGATGCGCGCGCTGGCCGAGCGCTCGCCCGACCGCAACCCGCACCGCGAGGACGAGCCGTATCGCCGCGCGCTGATCGGGGTCTATGCGCGCCTGGCTGCGACGCTGCACGACTTCACCGGCACCGAGGCGCTGCGCCACGCGGTGGCGCCGCAGAACCCGTATGCGAGCGCGGCCGAGTTCCTCACCGACCTGCACACGATCGAGGTCTCGCTGCACCACCACCACGCCAGCTCGCTGATCGCGCCTCGCCTTTTGCCACTGATGCGCGCGGTGCAGGTGTTCGGCTTTCACCTCGCCACGATCGACCTGCGGCAGAGCTCCGACCAGCATGAACTGGTGATCGCCGAGCTGCTGCGCGTGGCGCGCATCGAGCCCGACTACGCGGCGCTGGACGAAGACGCGCGCCGCCAATGCTTGCTCGCGCTGCTCAACGACGCGCGGCCGCTGCGCGTGCGCGGCCATGCCTACAGCGAGCTGGCGCTCGGCGAACTGGCGGTTTTCGAGGCCGCGCGCGAAGCGCTGCAACGCTACGGCCGCCACGCCATCCGCCACTACATCATTTCGCACACCGAGCAGGTGAGCGATTTGCTCGAAGTGCTGCTGCTGCAAAAAGAGTGCGGCCTGTTGCGCGGCACGCTCGACACCGAAGCGCTGGCCGATCTCATCGTGGTGCCGCTGTTCGAAACCATCGAAGACCTGCGCCAGGCCGCGGACATCATGCGCGACTACTACGCGCTGCCCGGCGTGCTGCCGCTGGTGCTCGGCAGCCGCGTCGGCGCCTTCCCCGAGCAGGACATCATGCTCGGCTACAGCGACAGCAACAAGGACGGCGGCTTCTTCACCAGCAACTGGGAGCTCTACCGCGCCGAGACCGCGTTGGTGTCGCTGTTCGCACCGCTGGAGCGCGCGCACGGCTTGAAGCTGCGCCTGTTCCACGGCCGCGGCGGCACGGTCGGCCGCGGCGGCGGGCCGAGCTACCAGGCGATCCTGGCGCAGCCGCCGGGCACGGTGAACGGCCAGATCCGGCTGACCGAGCAGGGCGAGG
>CADEEN010000133.1 GCA_902826345.1 uncultured Burkholderiales bacterium
TACCCGATGGAGCACTCGGTCAGCACCGAAGAAGTCGCCGACCTGCAGCGCTTCTTGCTGCGCGTATTGCAAGCGTGAAGAGCCCTCCCTTCGACAAGCTCAGGACGATCGGAAATACAGGCTCAGGGCGAACGGGGCTGCGCCCTCCCCGTTCGGGCTGAGCCTGTCGAAGCCCCTTTGGACAACACCGCCCGCACCCTGATCGCCGGCCGCGCGCTGCGCGGTTTCGTCGATGGCTCGGTGGCCGTGCTGCTGCCGGCTTACCTGCTCGCCCTCGGCCACACGCCGTTCGACGTCGGCGTGCTCGGCACCGCCACGCTGGCCGGTTCGGCGCTGGCCACGCTGGCCGTCGGCGCCTGGGGCCATCACGCCGCGCCACGCACGCTGCTGCTCGGCGCCGCGCTGCTGATGGCCGCCACCGGCCTGGCCTTCGCCAGCGCGTCCGCGTTCGCGCCGCTGCTCGTCATCGCCTTCATCGGCACCTTGAACCCAGGCTCGGGCGACGTCAGCGTCTTCCTGCCGATCGAGCACGCGCGGCTGGCAGGCAGCGGAGGCAACAGCGACGAGCGCACGACCCTCTTCGCGCGCTACAGCCTGGCCGGGGTGCTGGCCGCGGCCATCGGCGCGCTCGCCGCCGGCGTGCCGGAGTGGCTGGCAGCGCGGACGGCCACTACACACCTTGCCGCCCTGCGCGCGATGTTCCTGCTCTACGCCGCGATCGGCCTGTACATCTGGGCGCTCTACCGCCGCTTGCCGATGCCGTCTGCCACCACGCCACAAGCCAAGCCCGCGCCGCTCGGCCCGTCGCGCGCGGTCGTCGTCAAACTCACCGCCCTCTTCGCCGTCGATGCGTTCGCCGGCGGCCTCGTGCTGAACAGCCTGTTGTCGCTGTGGCTGATGACGCGCTTCGGCCTGTCGCTCACCGACGCCGGCCTGTTCTTCTTCGTCATGGGTCTGCTCGGCGCGGCCTCGCAACTCGCGGCGCCGTGGATCGCGCGCCGCATCGGCCTCGTCAACACGATGGTCTTTACGCACCTGCCGGCCAACGTCTGCCTCGTGCTCGCCGCGCTCGCGCCGACGCTGCCCATCGCCCTCGCGCTGCTCGCCGTGCGCGCACTGCTGTCGCAGATGGACGTGCCCACGCGCACTGCCTACGTGATGAGCGTCGTCACGCCGGCCGAGCGCGCCGCGGCCGCCAGCTTCACCGCGGTGCCGCGCAGCCTGGCTGCCGCGGCAAGCCCAGCCCTCGCCGGCTTGCTGTTCACGGCCGGGTGGCTGGCCGCTCCGATGGTGCTGTGCGGCGTGCTGAAGATCGGCTACGACCTGACACTGTGGTGGGCCTGCCGCGGTCAGCCGCTGCAAAGCGACTAAGCGCGCTGCCCCAACCACGCCTCGGGCTCGCGCAGCGCGGCCTCGAAGTCCTGCACGTAGCGGCCGACGTGCACGCCGTCCATCAGCGCGTGATGCACCTCCACCGACATCGGCAGCCACAACGCGCCGCCCTCTGCCTGCGCGCGGCCGAATGCGAAGCGCGGGATCGAGTCCTCGCGCTTCCAGTTTCGCGCATGGCTGAAGCTCGTGAAGTGCAGCCACGGCAGCGACGTGAAGTACACGCGCGCCGCATCGTCGGGCCGCGGCTCGAACGCAACGCGCAGTGTGCGCGCGGCGTCGATCGCGGCGCCGGCCTGCGCCGCGAAGGCATCGAAGTCCGCGCTGTGATCGAACTCGGCGAAGAAAAAACTCTCGCCGTCGTCGCGCAGCACCGTCGTGCTGCCATGCACTTCGTCGTGCATGCGAATGCGCCCATCCTCCAGGCGCAAGCGAAACGGCTGATGCGCATTGACCAGCCGCAACGCGATGAAGTAGCAGGCCAGCGACAAGCCGGCGCCACCGCCGCGCGCCACCAGCGCGGCCTTCAACCGCGCCACGTCCAGCCGCACGCAGACATTGAAATACGGCTTGTCGAAGTGCCGAAAGAACTCGAACGCATCGCGCCGGGCCCAGGTGGTGGTGTCGAGGTACTCAGCCATGCCGCGATGCTACGGTCTTCGCCTCGCCACGAGGCGCCGCGCGGCCGTTGTACGCTTGCGCTCCCGCGCAGCTTGTCCCGACTCCACAACAACATGTTCGGCTCTTCATCCAAACCCGTTGTCCTCAGCTACGGCAGCCGCCGTCGACGCGCCTGGCGTCCGCCGGGCTGGGTGCTGTGGCTGCTGTTCGGCATCGCCGCCGGCGCCGGCGGCTTGTGGATGCTGCAGGAGGAGTACCTGCCGCCGCGCCTGTCGGCCGAAGCCTCGAACGAATTGCGCAGCGCCTACGAGCAGGCCGACGCCGAGCGCAAGAACCTGAAGATGCAACTCGCGTCGACGACGCAGCAGCTCGAAGCTGCCAAGGCCACCGCGCAGCGTCAGAGCGACGAGCTCGCCGCCCCGCGCGCCGCCGCGCAAAAACTCGGCGACGACATGGCGGCCCTGATCGCCGCATTGCCGCCTGACCCGCGCGGCGGTGCGGCCGAATTGCGCCCCGCGCGCTTCGTCGCGCAAGGCAACGCGCTGGCGTACGAGGTGGTGCTGACGCGCGACGCCGCCGCATCGCCGCTGGCCGGTGTGATGCAGCTCAATGTGCTCGGCCTCACGGCGCGCGGCGCCGAAACCAGCGTGGCCTTGAAGCCGGTGGACATCTCCGTCGGCGGCCACGCCCTCGTGCGCGGCAGCCTGACGCTGCCCGACGGCGTGCGGCCGCGTCAGGTGACGGTGCAGGTGCAGGACGCGCCCGGCGGCAAGACGCTCGGCATGCGCGTGATGACGGTCAGGTAGCGCCCGCGAAGTGGAGCGCTTGTTCTTCGCCATCGGCAGCGTCAGTGCGGGCAGCGCCGTGGCCCTCGGTGCGTTCGGCGCGCATGCCCTGAAGGCACGCCTTGCGACCGACATGCTGGCCGTGTTCGAGACCGGCGTGCGCTACCAGATGGCGCATGCGCTGGCGCTGCTCGCCGTGGCCTGGGCGTGCACACAATGGCCGGGGCGCAAGGCCATCACCGTCGGTGGGTGGCTGTTCGTTGCCGGCACGCTGCTGTTCTCGGGCAGCTTGTATGCGCTCGCCGCAAGCGGTGTGCGCGGCTTTGGCGCCGTCACGCCCCTCGGCGGCCTGGCTTGGTTGTTGGGATGGGCGGCTTTGGTTTGGGGTGTAGCCAGGTGACTTGTTCAACGTTTCAACACCCAGCTTGCACCTCGAACTGCTGGCTCACTGCCTGCAACGCCGCACGCGTGCGGCGGACGATCGGCGAATCGCCGTGGCAGCCCAACACGAGCTTGTGCGTGGCCCGCGTCATCGCCACATAAAGCAAACGAACAGCCGCGTCCTCGGTTTCGTCGCGCATCGGCATCGACTGCAGGCCGACGACGAACACCTGCGCAAACTCGAGGCCTTTGGCGCTGTGCATCGTCAGCAACTTGATGCTTGGCACGCTCCAATCGAAGCGGCGGAACGCGGTGTCTGCCATCGACTGCCACGGCAGGTTGCGCTTCTGCAACTCGCGCGCCACCGGCTCGAGCAGGTATTTGGCGCGAGCAAGCACCGCCATCTCGTCGAGCGCCACGCCTTCTGCATACGCGGCAGCGATGCGCTCAGCGACCAACGCGGCCTCCTCCTGCGCGCTTTGTCCCTGCAGCAACAGCGGCATCGGCCCGCGCCGACCTGCCGTGGCCGGCGTCACCAGCGGCAACTCGTCCTCGCTCGGTGGCTGCTCGGCGCCGCTGCGCGTCAGCAACTGTTGAGCGCAGTGCACGGCCAAGGCCATCACCTCAGCCGTGTTGCGGTAGTTCAGGCGCAGGATGCTGGTGCGGCCCCGCGCGTCGATGCCGACGCTGGCAAAGTTGAACTTGCGGCGCTTTTGCTGGTAAATGGACTGCGCGTCGTCATAGAGCACGAGCAGGCTGTTGGTGTCGGCGCTGACCATGCGGCTGGCCATGGCGAGCCAAGCGTCCTTGAAGTCATGCGCCTCGTCGATCAGCAGCGCCGTGTACTGGCCCGACGGCACGCGCCTGCGCTCGACCGCCTGCCGCACTGTCTCGGCCAAGGCCGCGTAGTGCGCGTCGCGGCTGGCTGTGGGCGGCACCGCCAGTTGGTAGGTGTTGACCATGTCGCTGCACCAGCTATGGAAGGTGCGCACCTGCACGCGCTCATCACAGCCGCGCTTGCGCAACTGCGCATCGATGCGGTCGGCCAGCGTCCGGTTGAAGCACATCACCAGAATCGGCCGGTCCGCGCGCGCGGTGCTCAGCAGATGCTGTGCCCTGAAGACGAGGATCATCGTCTTGCCGGAACCCGCCGCGCCATGGATCACGCGGTGGCCTTCGCCGAGCGTGCGCGCCACCTGCTCCTGCTGTAGATCCATCACCTGCAGCAGATCCGGCAGCGCCGGCGCGCCGTCGCCCTCGAAGTCCAGCACAGCCTGCGCCGGCATGCGCACTTCGGGGAACAGGTGCCAGCGCACGCGGTCGCGCTGCGGCAGCGAGAGGGTGCACGGGTAGTGCACCGTGAACATGGACCACAGGCGTTGCTGAAAGTCAGCCGGCGCCACGCTGTCTTCCAGGTCATCACGCATCAACGAGCGATGCGGTGCGAAGAGCTTCGGAAAATCCGTGCCGATCACCTCTTGAACGCGAATGCCGGAGAACACCACGCCGTGGCCATACGGGAACAGCAGCTTGCCGGCAAACGCACCCGTCGCATGCACCAGCGCCGCATCGCGTTGCATCAGATCGACGAGTTCGTGCGCGTAGTCGCGCGCTTGGCGCAGCGGGTTGGCCACGGTGATGCGCTCGCCGCCGCGGTCGAGCCCGACGCTGTCCGGGTTGGCCTCGCGCACGCTGCCGAGCTTCCAGCTCTTGACCTCCAGCAGAAGCACGCCCCAGCGCGGGCTCAGGATCACGAAATCGGGCTGCCGAGCTTTCGGGCCGATGGGCACGTTGTGCCAGACGAGATAGTCGTCCTCCAGGCAGCGCTTGAGTTGATGCAGCACGCGGCGCTCGCCGGCATCGCATCGCGCATCGATCTGGCTGAGGCCTTGCGGAAAGATGGCCATGAAGATCCTGAGGGTTGCCACTCGCGCCGCTAGCGCATTGGCGGACGATAGCCCAGCGACCCGGCGCCGCCAACGGTGCGCACCGATCCGGGCCCGCCCTCATGGGTTATCGTCGGCTCCGCACAAACCGCTGAAGGCAAGCCCCGTGGCCAAACCCAACTACCAGTTCGAGAAGCGCCAGCGCGAGCTGGCGAAGAAGCGCAAGAAAGAAGAGAAGGCGCAGCGCAAGACGACCGGCGGCGAGCCCGATCCCGCGCCCGAGCCGCAGCCGGGCGACGCCCCGCCGCCGACAGACGACAAGACACCTTAAGCCGCACCACTTCCTGCATGACGCCCGCGCGCACCGCGGGCGCTATGCTTTTTGCCCTTCGCTTCTTCTGCGCGCATGGCCGGCATCCACATCACCGACATCGAGCGCGCCATCAACTGGTGGCGCGAGCGCTCGCCATCGCCCGACGGCATCACCGCCTGCGCCGAGGTGCGCGCGCTGGCCGAGGTCTATGCGCTGATGGTCTACTACCGCGAGCACGATTGCGATGACGGCTCGATGCCGCCGAAAGCCAAGGCCGCGTGGCTCGCCTGGTACGCGACGACGCCCGATGCGCCGTGCATCGCCATCTGCTCCACGTCGCAGGGCGACGCGGTGTGCAAAGGCTGCGGCCGCACCGAAGGCGAAGTGCAGCATTGGCCGGCGATGACGCCGGCCGAGAAGCGCATGGTCTGGCGCCGCATCACGATGCAGGCGACGGCGTGGCGCTTCAACCGCTATGCCGAACGCGCGCGCTTGGCCAGCGGCGTCGATCATCCCGACGCAGCATCGTTCGCTGATCCGGTGCCGCCGCTCGCGCGGAGCCGCGTTTGACCGACCGCGTGAGCGCGCGCGAGAAGGGCCGAGCGCCGGGCCGCTCCCAAGGCGGCCCTCATCCCAAGGGCCACGAAGGGGCCCCTGCGGGTCCAGGGGGATCGCTCGACGTACCCGTCGGGCGAGGGGCTCACTTCCGCGCCAGCGTGGCGCGCATCGTGCCGCTGGCGTGGCCGGTGTTCATGGGCCAGGTGGCGATGGTGCTGTTCGCCACCGTCGATACCGTGCTCGTCGCGCGCTACGCGGCGATCGATCTGGCCGCGCTCGCCGTCGGCGCAGCCGCCTACATCACGGTCTTCATCGGCCTGATGGGCGTGGTGCTCGCGGTCGGCCCGATCGTCGGCCAGCTCTTCGGCGCCAAGCGCCACGAGGCTGCGGGCGAGCAGTTGCACCAAGCGGTGTGGCTGGCGCTCGGGCTGGCGGTGTTGGGCAGCGTGCTGTTGATCTTTCCGCAGCCGTTCATCGCGTTGGCACAGGCCACGCCGGAGGTCACGGCGAAATTGCGGCAGTACCTGCTCGCGCTGGCGCTCGCCTTGCCCGCCGGTCTTCTGTTCGCGGCCTTTCGCGGCTTCAACAACGCGGTGTCGCGGCCGAAGGCGGTGATGGTGTTGCAGCTCGCGGGCCTGGCGCTCAAAGTGCCCCTGGCGGCGCTGCTCGTGTACGGCGTCGGGCCGCTGCCGGCGCTGGGCGTGGTGGGTTGCGGCTTGTCCACGGCTATCACGATGTGGTGCGTGGTCGGCGCGTCCTGGCTGGTGTTGCGGCGCGATCCGTTCTACGCGCCGTTCGCGATCTTCGGCCGCGGCCTGCGGCCACCGGACTGGCCGGCGCTGGCGGCGCAGTTGAGGCTGGGCATCCCGATGGGCGGCTCGGTGCTGATCGAGGTCACCGGGTTTGCGTCGATGGCGTTCTTCATCTCGCGCTTCGGCGCCACGCCGGTGGCCGGGCACCAGATCGCGGCCAACCTCGTCTCGCTGCTGTTCATGGTGCCGCTGGCGCTGGGCAACGCCACCGGCACGCTGGCCGCGCAGAGCATCGGCGCCGGCGCGCTGCACGACGCGCGGCGCGTGGCCTGGCATGGCGTCGAGTTCGCCGCGCTGGTGGCGCTGGTGCTCGGCACGCTCGTGTTCTTCGCGCGCGAGGGCGTCGTGCGCCTGTACACCGGCGACGAGTTGATCGTCGCCGCCGCGCTGCCGTTGCTGGCCTGGGTGGCGCTGTTCCACTTCGTCGATGCGATGCAGATCGCCGCGGCATTCACGCTGCGCGCGTGGCGCATCGCGACGGTGCCGCTGATCATCTACGCCACGTCGATCTGGGGCCTGGGCGTCGGCGGCGGCTACATCGTCGCCTTCAACGTCGGCGGTGACGTGCCGGCCGCGCTGCATGGGGCGCGCGGCTTCTGGGTGGCATCAACGGCGGGGCTGGCCGCAGCGGCGATCGGGCTGGTGCTGTTCCTGGCCTGGGTGTTGCGGCGGCAACGCGACGCGGGCACTTCGACAGGCTCAGTGCGAACGGAGCGAACCCGTTCGGGCTGAGCTTCACTGCGCCGGCAGGCTGAGCACGAAGCAGCTGCCTCCGCCGTCGTTCGCCTCGCAGCGCACCGTACCGCCATGCCGCTGCGCGATCTGCTTGACCAGCGCCAGCCCCAGGCCCACGCCCCCTTCTCGCTCGGCATGGCCGGGCAGGCGGAAGAACGGCTCGAAGATGCGCTCGCGCAACGCCTCGGGCACACCGGCGCCACGATCGCAAACGCGCAGCTCGATGCGCGACGCCGCACGCGCCGCGTGCAGCGTGATCTCGTCGCCGCCATAACGGCGCGCGTTTTCGAGCAGGTTGCGCAGCGCACGGCGCAGCAGGCGCTCGTCGCCGGGCACGATCAAACGCGCGTCCACCGCCTGCAACTCGGCGCCGACCTGCGCCGCCTCCTCGGCCGCCAGCGCGATCACGTCCACCGGCTGCGGCGTGAACACCGCGGCCTGCGCGTCGAGCCGGCTGGCCAGCAGCACCTCTTCAACCAGCGCATCGAGCTCGCCGATGTTGGTGCGCAGCTCTTGACCCAAGCGTTCGCGCTGCGCCGCGTCGGTGCTGCGCTCGTCCATCAGCGACAGCGCCATCTTCATGCGCGCCAACGGCGAGCGCAGCTCGTGGCTGGCGTTGGCGAGCAGGCTCTTGTGCGAGTTGACGAGCAGCTCGATGCGCTCGGCCGCCTGGTTGAAGCTCGCCGCCAGCGCGGCCACTTCATCGCGGCCGCCGGCATCGACACGCTGGCCGAGCGCGCCTTCGCCGAAGCGCTGCACGCCGAGCTTGAGTCCTTCGAGCCGGCGCGTCAGCCGGCGCACCACCGGATACGCGCCGGCGGCCACGGCGAGGAACAGCACCACCAGCAACGCCGCCAAGCCGGCGCCGCGTGTCCACGGCGGCGGCGGCAAACCACGCGGCGCACCGCCGCCGGTGTTGGCACGCGGCCCGCCGAGCGGATTTCGCAGCACCCACATCGTGCGCCCGTCGTCGAGCTTGACCTGGATGCCACGCGGCGCGCCGGGCAGCTCGGAGTGGCGGCGCAGGTAGGCGTCGCTGGCGGCGATGCGCTGGCCGCTCTCGTCGTCGAGTGCGATCGGCAGGCGCAGGCGCTGCGCCCATTCGCGCACCGCCTGTGCCTGCTCTTCACGCGGCGCATCGGCCGGCGGCAGCGATCGCTGGATCAATTCGGCCCACGCGCCGACACGCTCGCTGACCTGCGCGTCGAAGCGCCCGCGCTCGACCTGCACCTCGCGCTGGAACAGCCACGCCGAGCCGACGGCGAACAGCGCCAGCGCGACGACGACGGTGAGGTAGATGCGCAGGTAGAGGGATTTCATGACCTTCTCGAGAGCCGCCCTGCTCCGTTCGGGCTGAGCTTGTCGAAGCCCTTCGCGGGGGCCTTCGACGAGCTCAGGGCGAACGGGGGGTGGGACGGCGCGTCACACCCCATCAGCGTCCACATCCTGCCGTTTCGCAAAGATGTAGCCCACGCCGCGCACCGTGAGCACACGCTTGGGCGCTTTCGGATCGTCTTCGATCGCGGCGCGGATGCGCGAGACGTGCACGTCGATCGAGCGGTCGAAGGCGTCCATCGGGTGGCCGCGCAGCGCGTCCATGATCTGGTCACGCGAGAGCACGCGGCCGGCGCTTTGCGCGAGCACGGCGAGCAATTCGAATTGGTGGCTCGTCAGGTCGCAGCGCGCACCGGCCAGGCGCGCTTCACGGGCGCCGAGATCGATCTCCAGGCGGCCGAAGGTCAGTACCTCGTCGGCTGCGGTCTCGGGTTGCGCACGCCGCAGCAAGGCCTTGACGCGCGCCAACAGCTCGCGCGGCTCGAAGGGCTTGCCCAGGTAGTCGTCGGCGCCGAGTTCCAGGCCGACGATGCGGTCCATCGGCTCGCCGCGCGCCGTCAACATCAACAGCGGCAAGCGCCGCGTGCGCGCGTCGGCGCGCAGGCCGCGCGTGAAATCGAGGCCGTCGCCGTCGGGCAGCATCAGGTCGAGCAGCAGCGCGTCGTAGGGCTCGGCGTGCAGCTTGGCGCGGCCGTCGGCAAGCGTCAGCGCGCTGTCGACGTGGTAGCCGGCGTTGCGCAGGTAGTCGCCGACCATCGCCGTCAGGCGGGCGTCGTCGTCGATCAGCAGCAGGCGTTGGGCGGGACTCGTCATGATCGAAAAAGCCCCGGTCGCAGAGTGCGCCGGGGCAGGCTCCTGGATCGAAGAATAGATCAACGGGGCGTCGTGCTGCCTTCCATCGAACGGCGCTCGTTCATGTGCCGGTCCATCATCGCGCCGCGCTGCGCAGCGCGATCAGCGAGCTGCTTGCGCTGCTCGGGCGTGAGCACACGGCTGACTTCGAGCATCGCCTGCATCAGCCGGCGCGACGACTGGTCGTGCTGCTGCAGCATCTGCGCGCGCAGCGCTTCGGCGGCGTTGGCATCGACGACCGGCTGGGCGAACAGCGTCATCAGCTGTTGGCGGATCGGCTTGTTGGCTTCGCGCTGCGCTTTGATGTCGCTGCGCGCGCGCTCGGCGATGGCCTTGATCTGCGTGCGCTGCTCGGCGCTGGCGTTGACGCCGTCGAGCATGCGCTCCAGGCCGCGGCCGCCCATCATCATGCCCATGCCGGGGCCGCCTGCGCCGTGCCCGCCGGGC
>CADEEN010000134.1 GCA_902826345.1 uncultured Burkholderiales bacterium
CGCCGCGTGTCAGCAGCTCGGACAAGTCGGTGGAGGCCACGCCACCGCCCGCGGTCAGCGCCAGGCTGGGGAACCAAGCGCTGCGTGCGACCCCCAGACGGACCTGCGCAGCCTGCAGGTCGAACTCGGCGGCGACGATGTCGGCGCGCCGACGCAGCAGTTCACTCGGCAAGCCGGCCGGCACTGCGGGTAGCGCCAGCGTTGTTGCCGATGCGTCGCCGAGCGTGAACGGCGCCGGCGCGCTGCCCACGAGTGTGGCCAGTGCATTCTCGAGCGTGGCGCGAGAACGCGCCAGCGCCTGCGTTTCGGCTTCAGTGGCTGCCAGCTCGCCGCGGATGCGTTCGACGTCGAGTTCGGCCACGTCGCCGGCGCTGAAGCGGCGCTCGGTGAGCGCCAGCGTGTCGCGGTAAGCGGCCGTCGTGTCGGCCACCAGGCGCTGCTCGCGCTCGGTGGCGCGCAGCGCCAGATAGGTCTGGGCCACGGCCGACTGCACCGCCACGCGCGCAGCGCCGAACAGCGCTGCGCGGCCTTGGGCGTCGAGCGCGGCGGCGCTCGTGTTGCCGGCCAGGCGGCCGAACAGATCGACCTCGAAGCTCGCCCCCAGACCGAGGCTGGCTTGCGATTGTGTCGGTGTGCCGAGACCGTCGCGGCCGCGTTCAAGAGTGGCGTCCGCACCGATCTGCGGCAACTGCTGAGAGCGCGCCTCGCCGAGCAGCGCGCGCGCTTGTGCGAGGCGCGCGGCGGCTTCAGCAATGTCGGTGTTGTCGCGCGTTGCGCGTTCGATCAGCGTGGCAAGCGTCGGGTCGCCGAAGCTGACCCACCAAGCGGCATCGATCGGCGTGGCAATGGCGGGTGCGGCCTCAGCATGCTTGTACGCTGCGGGCATGTCGGCCGGCTTCGGCGCGGCGTCGGGCACGCTGGCGCAACCGGCGGCCACGAGCGCCAGCAGCAGCGGGGTCAGCGCCGAGCGCAGGGAAGTCAGAGGTGCAAAGGTCATGGGGGAACTCCTCTCGCTCACGCGGCGGGTGCGCCGCTGGATACGCGCTCGACCGCGAGCGTGGTGTCGTGGTGCTGGATCAATGGCCGGTTGCCGGCGAGCTTGCGCAGCAGCACGTAGAACACGGGTGTGAGGAACAGGCCGAAGGCCGTCACGCCGATCATCCCGGCGAACACCGCCACGCCCATCGCGTTGCGCATCTCGGCGCCGGCGCCGGTGGCCAGCACGAGAGGCAGCACGCCCATGACGAAGGCCAGCGAGGTCATCAGGATCGGCCGCAGGCGCAGCCGGCTCGCTTCGATCGCGGCCTGCACCGGGTTGCGGCCGGCGAACTCGAGCTCTCGTGCGAACTCGACGATCAGGATCGCATTCTTCGCCGACAGGCCCACGAGCACGATGAGGCCGATCTGCGTCAGCACGTTGTTGTCGCCACCGGACAGCCACACGCCGGTCATCGCCGCGAGCAGCGCCATCGGCACGATGAGGATGATCGCCAGCGGCAGCGCCAGGCTTTCGTAAGTGGCGGCGAGCACGAGGAACACCAGCAACACCGCGAGCGGAAAGATCCACGTCGCCGAGTTGCCGGCCAGGATCTCCTGGTAGGTGAGCTCGGTCCACTCGTAGCCGATGCCCGGCGGCAAGGTCTCGGCCGCGATGCGTTCGATCGTGTCCTGCGCCTGTCCGCTGGAGAACCCAGGTGCGGCGCCACCGTTGATGTCGGCAGTTGAAAAACCGTTGTAGCGCATCGCGCGCTCGGGCCCGAAGCTGGGCTCGACGCGCATCAGCGCGGCCAGCGGCACCATCTCGCCGCTGGTCGAGCGCACCTTCAACGCGCCGACGTCCTCGGCCTTGGCGCGGAACGGCGCATCGGCCTGCACACGCACGGTGTAGGTGCGGCCGAACTTGTTGAAGTCGTTGACATAGGCGCTGCCGAGGTAGATCTGCATCGTGTCGAAGACATCGGTCACCGGCACGCCGAGCTGGCGCGCCTTGGTGCGGTCGATGTCGGCGTACAGCTGCGGCACGTTGACCTGGAAGCTGCTGTACAGCCCGGCGAGTTCGGGGGCCTGACGTGCCTGCGCCAGGAACGCCTTGGTCGCCTGGTCGAGCGCCTCGATGCCCAGGCCGCCGCGGTCCTGCAACTGCAGCTTGAAGCCACCGGTGGTGCCCAGGCCATTGACCGGCGGCGGCGGGAACATCGCGATGAAGGCTTCCTGGATCGCGCCGAACTTCTGGTTGAGTTGGTCTGCGACGGCGCCGCCGGACAGCTCCTTCGTCGTGCGCTCGTCGAAGGGCTTGAGCGAGACGAAGACGATGCCCGAGTTGGAGCTGTTGGTGAAGCCGTTGATCGACAGGCCCGGGAATGCGATCGCCGATTCCACGCCCGGCTGCGCCAGCGCGATCTCGCCCATGCGGCGGATCACGTCTTCGGTGCGGTCGAGCGTGGCGCCGTCGGGCAGCTGCGCGAAGCCGACCAGGTACTGCTTGTCCTGGATCGGCACGAAGCCGCCGGGCACGGCCTTGAACAGGCCGAAGGTTGCGCCGACCAGCAGCAGGTACACGGCCATCAGCAGCGCCTTGCGCGACAGCACGCGCGTCACGCCGCCGCTGTAGGCCTGCGAGCCGCGCTGGAAGAGGTGGTTGAAGCGGCGGAAGAAGCCGCCGAAGACGCGCTCCATGCCGCGTGTCAGCACGTCCTTCGGCGCACCGTGGCCTCTGAGCAGCAGTGCGGCCAGCGCCGGTGACAAGGTCAGCGAGTTGATCGCCGAGATCACCGTGGAGACCGCGATCGTCAGCGCGAACTGCTTGTAGAACTGGCCGGCCAGGCCGCTGATGAAGGCCAGCGGCACGAACACCGCCACCAGCGTCAGCGCGATCGCGATGATCGGGCCCGACACCTCCTTCATCGCGCGCAGCGTGGCGTCGCGCGGCGACAGACCGGCCTCGATGTTGCGCTCGACGTTCTCGACGACGACGATCGCGTCGTCGACGACGATGCCGATGGCGAGCACCAGGCCGAACAACGTCAGCGCATTGATCGAGAAGCCGAATGCCTGCAGCGCGGCAAAGGTGCCGATGATCGACACCGGCACCGCCAGCAGCGGGATGATCGAGGCGCGCCAAGTCTGCAGGAACAGGATGACGACGAGTACCACCAGTGCCACCGCTTCGAGCAGCGTGATCACCACCGATTCGATCGAGGCGCGCACGAACTGCGTCGGGTCGTAAACGATCTGGTGCTCCACACCCTCGGGCATCGACTTCTGCAGCTCGGCCATCGTCGCGCGGACCTGGTTGCTGATCTCGATCGCGTTGCCGTCCGGCGCCTGGAAGATCGGGATCGCGACGGCCGGCTTGTTGTCGAGCAGCGAGCGCAGCGAGTACTCGGCCGCGCCGAGCTCGATGCGGCCCAGGTCTCGCAACCGCGTGACCGCGCCGCTGGCAGACGTCTTGACGATGATCTCGCCGAACTCCTGCTCGTTGCCAAGACGCCCCCGCGCGTTGATCGACAACTGCAGGTCGCCGCCGGGCAGGCCCGGCGAGGCGCCGATCACGCCGGCGGCGGCCTGCACGTTCTGCTCGCGGATCGCGCGCACCACGTCGCTGGCCGAAAGACCGTGCTCGGCCACCTTCTGCGGGTCGAGCCAGACGCGCATGCTGTAGTCGCCCGAGCCGAACAGGTTGACCTGGCCCACGCCGTCGATGCGCGCCAGGCGGTCGCGCACATTGAGCACGGCGTAGTTGCGCAGGTAGGTCATGTCGTAGCGCTCATTGGGCGAGCGCAGGTGCACGACCATCGTCAGGTCGGGCGAGCTCTTGATCGTCGTCACGCCCAGGCGCCGCACCTCCTCGGGCAGCCGCGGCTCGGCCTGCGCAACGCGGTTCTGCACCAGTTGCTGCGCCTTGTCGGGGTCGGTGCCGAGGCGGAAGGTCACGGTCAGCGTCATCAGGCCGTCGGTCGTGGCCTGGCTGCCCATGTAGAGCATGTCCTCGACGCCGTTGATCGCCTCTTCGAGCGGTGTGGCCACCGTCTGCGCGATCACGGCCGGGTTGGCGCCGGGGTACTGCGCGCGCACCACCACCGACGGCGGCACGACATCCGGGTACTGCGAGATCGGCAGCGCGGGAATCGAGAGCAGGCCGCCGAGCAGGATCAGCAGCGAGAGCACGCCGGCGAAGATCGGCCGGTCGATGAAAAATTTGCTGAGGTTCACGGTGTGTGTTCTTTCTTGATCACGACTTGTCGCCGTTCGCGTTCGTGCGCGCGGTGACTTCGGGTTTGGCGTCCATCGCCACGCTGGTCGGCGCCACCGTCGCACCCGGCCGCACGCGCTGCAGGCCGTTGACGACGATCTGCTCGCCCGGCTGCAGGCCGGAAGTGACGATGCGCAAGCCGTTCACCGACGAGCCGAGCGTGACCTCGCGCCACACCGCCTTCTGGTCGGCGCCGACGACCATCACGAAGCGCTTGCTCTGGTCGGTGCCGACCGCGCGCTCGTTGATCAGCAGCGCCGGCTTCGACTGCAGCTCGCCCAAACGCAGCCGTGCGAACTGGCCCGGCATCAGCGCGCCGTCGGCGTTGTCGAAGGTGGCGCGCAGGCGCACCGTGCCGCTGCGCACGTCGACCTGGTTGTCGACGAGCTGCAACCGGCCTTCGAGCGTGCGGCCGGCCACCGTGGCCTGCACCGGCACGCGCTCCAGGCGCGCCTGCGCGGCGCCGCCGAGCGACGCCAGCACGCCGGTGACGAGCGACTCTTCGGCGTCGAAGCTGGCGTAGATCGGGCTCACCGAAACCAGCGTGGCCAGCACCGGCGAGCCGGGGCCGGCCGACACCAGGTTGCCGGTGGTCACCTCGAGGCGGCCCATGCGGCCTGCGATCGGTGCGCGCAGTTGTGTGTAGCCGAGGTCCAGCCGCGCGCTCTGCAGCGCGGCCTGCGCCGCCTGCAACTGCGCCTGCGCTTCGCGCGCCGCGTTCTGGCGCTCGTCGAACTCGCGCTGCGCGATCGCGCGCTCGTCCCACAGGCGTTGCGCACGCTGCGCTTCACCGCGCGTGTAGGTGACGCGCGATTGCGCCGCCGCCACCTGCGCCTGTGCACGATCGACTTCGGCCGCATACGGCGCCGGGTCGATCGTCAGCAGCGGTGCGCCGGTCTTGACCAGCGCGCCTTCGCGAAAGTGCACCGCAGCCACCGTGCCGGCAACACGCGCGCGCAGCTCGACCCGGTCTACTGCCTCGAAGCGGCCCGAGTGCTCGCTCCAGGTCTCGACCACCTGTGCGCGCACTTCGGCCACCGACACGGGCACCGGCCCCTCCGGTGCGGCCGTGGCGGCTGCCGGTGCGGGGCGCAGCAGCGCGAGGCCGGCCGCCGCGGCAACGGTAGACAAGGTGATGACGATCGCGGTGGCGAGGCCGCGGCGTGGTGCAAGAGAACGGTTGGAAGCAGACATGGCAAAGCAACTCCGGAAAACTCGGATGAAAAGTGAAAAGCGGTTCGCGCTAGGGCGCGGTGCGTCGGCGCGGTGGTTCGAGCGAGCCGAAGAAACGTTCGAAAGCGGCGCACAGCGGGGCTGCCGCATGGGTGCGGTCGAGCATGCGGTCGAGCACGCACTCGTGCACGCCGACACCGGCCGCGCGCAACTGCGCGGCATAGGCCGCGCCTTCGTCGTGCAAGCCGTCGTGCAGCGACGTTACGATGAGCGCCGGCGGCAGGCCTTGCAGACGCCGCGAGTTCAGCGGCGCGGCGTAGGGATGCTGCGCGTCGCTGCAGCGCGGCAGGTACTGGTGCCAGCCTTCGGCGAGCGGACAACGCGCATCGCCCGTGCCGGCCGCGCGCGCCGATGCGGTGACCAGATAGGGATCGAGCAGCGGCGACAGCAGGATCTGACCGGCAATCGTCGGACCACCACGGTCGCGCGCCATCAGCGTGAGGGCTGCGGCGAGGTTGCCGCCGGCTTCTTCGCCGGCGACGAGCAGCGGCGCGCGACGACCAAGCAGCGCCGGCTGTTCGTCGTGCAGCCACTGCAGCGCGCGATACGCCGCGTCGAGCGGTTCGGGAAAAGGATGTGCGGGGGCGAGCGGGTAGTCGAGCGCGACGACCGTGGCGCCGGCTGCCGCGAGCAGCTGCGCAACCGATGGTGACGAGGCATCGTCGGACGGCCTGGCGACGAACGCGCCGCCGTGCAGGTACATCACCACGAGGCCGGGGTGCGGCGACTCGTCGCGCTGCAGCAGCCGCGCCGGCGGGCCAGCGGGTTGAATCGGGACGGTGGTGATCGGCAAGCGGTCCATGGTTCAGGTCTCGGCTCGACGAGGCGCCGGTCCGGTCTTGTCGGACAGTGAGCGTGACACGCAGGCGCACAGTCGCTCGTCGGCCGCCGAGGAAGAGGCCGCCGGCGCGGGCCGAGCGGCCGCGCGTGCGGCCGGCGCCGACGCCGCCGACGCTGCGGCCGCCGAGGTCGTGTGTGTCGCGTCGTGCGCCAGCACGGCAACGTGCACCCACGCCGACAGCACAACGCCGATGACGACGGCTTCGATCCAGACCTTCCTAGCATCTGTCTCCTGGCGGGCCTTCGTTGCTGCATCAGCGAGTGGCGGCGATCCGATCGGCCGCCGCGCGCTGGCCGGCTTCGCCGATCAGGCGCAACTGCTCGGGCGTCGGCAGCAGCGGCTCGGCGGCGTCGCCGCGGCTGGGCAACAGACCCAGGCGTTGCGCTTCGCGCAGCTCGGCCACGACCTCGGCGCGGGTCTTCGTCGAGACGAAGCTGCTGGGGTCGGGCATCGATGCGTTTTCGCCGTACGTGAACACGCTGGCTCGGCGTGCTGCGATGGCCTCTGCGCGCACATCGGCGCGGGACGTCGTCGAGACGAAGCTGCTGTAGTCAGGCATCGACGCGTTCTCGCCGTAGGTGAAGGTACTGGGCCCAGGCAGTGACGCGTGTTTGCCACTGCCGGCAAGCGCCGATGGCGAAGCGAGGACGCCGGCGAGGGCGATGACCAGCGTGCCGAGCATCAGTGGGGTGGCGGATTTCATAACAACTCCTGTGAGTGGTTGAGTGAAGTCAGTGAAAGAACTTTAGGAATCATTGGGCGGTTGATAAACGGGCGAGTCGAACAATCACTGTTTGGCGGACAAGAACAATCGCTTCGCATCGACAACACAGATCGTGCGGCCGCAGGCTGTTGGCGCGATGGCGTTTCGATGACAAACGACATCTGGCAAAAGAACTCGAGGTCAGCGGCGGCTGCGTTGCGACAGGCCACGCTCGTCGAGCAGCTCCTGCAGCGCCTGCGAGGCTTCGATCGCACGCGGGAAACCGGCGGGCACGGTGATCAGGTAGACCACCTCCTTCAGCTCGTCCGGCGTCACGCCGGCGTCGAGTGCGTAGCCGGCATGCGTCTTGAAGAAACTGCGCAGCCCCAGCGACGCAAAGGCCGCGCTCGCGGCGAGCTGCCGTGTGCGCGCATCGAGCACCTCGCGCCCCCAGACATCGCCGAGCGCGTAGGCGGCGGTCGCGTCGGCCAGGAACGGAAACTCCTGCCGCATCGCTTCGAACACCGGCTGCGGCTTGCCGCGGTTGAGCCGGTCGAGCACCTCGATGCCGCGCTGCACGCGCGGCTCGTGCACGCGCGGCTCGGTGACGGCCCCAGGCTGAGACCACGACGATATGGGCAACACAACGGCGAGCGCCGCGGCGGCGTGCAGGAGAAGAGCAAGTTTCACGAGAACCTCCGGTGAAGGGCAACGACAAGGTGATGAGCAATCTAGGCGGCGTGCGTCGACTGGCGAAGCTCGTTCCTTCAGCTTGATTGCCCGATCGTGCAAGCCGCGCGTCGTGCGCATCGACGGTGCCGGATCGGGCAAGCAACGTGCGGCTTCTCGCTAGCGCCGCACGGCGAGCGGGACAGACATTGACGGCTCAGCTTTTCTCAACAGGAGCCATGCCATGTTCGATATCACCAACTCCGTCATTGCCATCACCGGCGCCAGCAGCGGCATTGGCGCGGCCACCGCGCGCTTGCTCGCAACGCGTGGTGCGCGCGTGGTCCTCGGCGCACGCCGCACCGAACGCCTTCAGTCGCTGGTCGACGAGATCCGCGCGCGCGGCGGCAATGCGAATGCCGTGGCGCTGGATGTGACGCAGCGCGACGACGTCGAGGCCTTCATCGCCCACGCCGCCGGGCTGCATGGGCGCATCGACGTGCTCGTCAACAACGCCGGCGTGATGCCGCTGTCACGCCTGGAGGCACTGCGCGTGGACGAGTGGGAGCGCACGCTCGACGTCAACGTCAAGGGCGTGCTCTACGGCATCGCGGCGTGCCTGCCGCGCATGAAGGCGCAAGGCCGCGGCCACATCGTCAACGTGGCGTCGATCGGCGCGCACCGCTCGTACCCAGGCGCTGCGGTCTATTGCGCGAGCAAGTTCGCGGTCTGGGCGATCTCGGAGGCGCTGCGTCTGGAGCACCTCGGCGGTGAGCTGCGCGTGACCACGGTCTCGCCGGGAACCACCGAGTCGGAACTGTCAGACCACATCACCGATGCAGCGGCGGCTGCCGCGATGAAGCAGTTCCGCGCCGTCACGATCGATGCGGCCGCGATCGCGCGCGCGATCGTCTATGCGCTGGAGCAGCCATCCGACGTGTCGGTCAGCGAAGTGATCGTGCGGCCGACGCGAAGCCCGGATTGATCGATCGGGCATTCGATTGTCTGGCTGATGCAAACAGTGCGTGTGCGAACTGCTGGTTGATCCGCGAGCGGCCGATTCCTACAGTGACTGCTCCACAACCGTTTTCGAAGGAGTACTTCTCATGACCACCCGCGACGTCGTCATCCCGCCTGATCGCCACGCCCTGTACGAGCTGCACCGCTACTCGCCAGCGATCCGTGCCAACGGCCTGCTGTTCGTGTCCGGCCAGGTCGGCAGCCGGCCCGATGGTTCGCCCGAGCCGGAGCTCGATGAGCAGGTGCGCCTCGCTTTCAAGAACCTCAACGCCATCCTCGCTGCGGCCGGCTGCAGCTTCGACGACGTCATCGATGTGACGGTGTTCATGGTGAACCCGGACACCCACTTCGAACGCGCCTGGGCCGTGGCGGCGGAGTTCTGGGGCGAGGCGCCGTATCCGACCGCCACCGCCATCGGTGTCACCTGGCTGTCCGGCTTCCAGTTCGAAATCAAGGTCATCGCCAAGCTGCCGCAAGGCGCAGCACGTTGAGCGCCTGTCTACTGCGGTAACCCGAGCAGCCGCGCGCGGTCGCGCCGCGGCGGTGCGCCGAACAGGCGCGCGTACTCGCGGCTGAACTGCGAGGCGCTCTGGTAGCCGACGCCATAGGCGGCGCTGGCCGCATCCACGCCTTCACCCATCAGCAGGCGACGCGCTTCCTGCAGCCGCAACTGCTTCTGGTACTGCAGCGGCGTCAGCGCGGTGACGGCCTTGAAGCGCTGGTGCAGCGACGACTGCTCATGTGTCCGGCGCGCGCCAGGTCGGCGATGCGCAGCGGCTCGCGGTAGCGTTCACGCAGGTAGCCGATGACGCGGCTGATGCGCTGGTCGCAGCTGTCCGGCGTGGCGCAGCGCGCCAGGCGCCAGCCGCTGGGCGCCGTCAGCAGCCGGTAGAGGATCTCGCGCCGGACCGAGCCGCCCAGCGCTTCGACGTCGCCCGGCGTGTCGAGCAGGCGCAGCAGGCGCAGCGTCACGTCGAGCAGCGTCGGCGTGGTCTCTTCGGTGTAGAGGCCGCGCGCCGGCGAGGTGTCGGGCGGCTCCGGCGGTCGGCCCATGTCGAGCATCACGGCCGCCACGTCGCGCGGCTGGAAAGCCAGTTGCACGCACAGGTAGGGCGTCTCCGGCGTGGCGCTCAGGATCTCGCCGGTGCACGGCAGGTCCTGCGATGCGACGAGGTAGCGCATCGGCTCATAGGTCAACGCATGCGCGCCGATCAGCACGCGTTTGCGGCCTTGCACGATCAGGCACATCGAGGACTCGTACAGGGCGGTGATCTTTTGCGCCGGATGCGCGTAGCGGTACAGCCGCAGCCCCGCCAGGGCGGTCGCGTGCGCGCCATCGGTGGGGGCATGGCGCATCACGGCGTCGCGCAGCTCGGGGTGGCGGGCGAGG